>JBJFAF010000157.1:0-9212 GCA_051887755.1 Candidatus Coproplasma sp. | reverse complement strand
CCGATCTGGTGTAATATGAAGAAGTCTGCTAAAAAAGTCAATCAGGGAAAGACTATGAAAAGGGTGTTAAAGCAGCTTAAAAAGTATTCGCCGCTTATAGCTCTTTCAATCTTCCTCGCCGTCTTAAGCGTAGCGGGAAACCTCGTTCCGCCCATACTTTTCGGTAACGCTATCGATTGTATAATCGAGCAAAATAACGTAAATTTTGCGTTGCTTTTAATCTACTCGTTGGAAATCGCCGCAATAATCGGCGCAACTGCCGTGGTGCAGTGGCTTATGAGCGTTATAAACAACCGCATAGTCTACGGCGTTATCAACGATATTCGTAAAGAGGCGTTCACTCATCTGCAAAACCTGCCGCTTAAATATATCGACGGTCACCCTTACGGGGATATCGTATCCCGTTGCGTTGCCGACGTAGACCAGTTTGCCGACGGGCTGCTGATGGGCTTTACACAGCTGTTTACGGGCGTCATTACCATAGTCGTAACTTTGGTCATAATGTTCGTGTACAACTGGATAATTGCGCTTGCGGTATTCTTTATAACTCCGTTGTCGCTGTTCGTCGCAAAATTCATTGCCACGCACACCTATTCAATGTTCGTTAAAACTTCTAAAATCAGGGGTGAACAGACGGGCTTTATAGAGGAGATGACGGGTAACTTAAAGGTCGTTCAGGCGTTCGGCAGGGAAGACGAAAATCAAGAAAAGTTCGATGAGATTAACGATAGGCTCACCAAAGCCTCGCTCTCTTCTATTTTCTATTCCTCGCTCACTAACCCCAGCACTCGTTTCGTAAACGCAATAGTCTATGCGGCGGTTGCGCTTGCGGGTGCGCTTACGCTAATTTATCCGTCGGTACTGCCCGTTCAATTCGGCGTAGGTAAATTGACCACTCTTTTAAGCTATTCCAACCAATACACCAAGCCGTTCAACGAAATTTCGGGCGTGGTAACCGAATTCCAGAACGCAATCGCCTGTGCAGAGAGAATTTACGAGCTCATTGACGAGCCCGCACAAATCCCCGATAGCGACGATGCGGTAACGCTTGAAAACGTAAAAGGCAGCGTTGAATTTAAAGACGTAAGCTTTTCATACGAAGCTGATAAACCGCTTATTAAAAACCTTTCTATAAGCGCAAAGGCAGGGCAGAGAATTGCAATCGTCGGTCCTACGGGTTGCGGCAAGACTACGCTTATAAACCTTTTAATGCGCTTTTACGACGTGGACGGCGGTGAAATTTACGTCGACGGAAACGAAACCCGTTCGGTAATGCGAAAGTCGCTTAGAAAGAGCTACGGTATGGTCTTGCAGGATACTTGGCTCAAGAGCGGTACTATTAAGGACAATATAAAAATAGGTAAAGTAGACGCTACCGACGAAGAAGTAATTGCCGCCGCAAAGGCGACGCACTCGCACTCGTTTATAATGCAGATGGCTAACGGCTACGATACGGTAATAGGCGAGGACGGCGGCTCTTTATCTCAGGGGCAGAAGCAGCTTTTGTGCATAACGAGAATTATGCTTGCATTGCCGCCTATGCTCATCTTAGACGAAGCAACTTCGTCTATCGACACCCGTACCGAGATGAAGATACAAAATGCGTTTGCAACGCTTATGCAGGGCAGGACGAGCTTTATTGTCGCCCACAGGCTCTCTACGATTAAAGAGGCAGACCTCATTTTGGTTATGAAGGACGGCAACATAATAGAACAGGGTACTCATTTACAGCTTATGGAAAAGGGTGGCTTCTACAGTAATTTGTATAACAGTCAATTCGCAATTTAACGGAGGAAATAATGCTACAGGTCAACAACGTTTCATTACAATACGGCAGTAAAAAGCTCTTTGAAGACGTAAATTTAAAGTTTACAAAGGGCAACTGCTACGGCATAATCGGCGCAAACGGCGCAGGTAAATCAACCTTTTTAAAGGTGTTGAGCGGCGAAATCGAACCAAACAAGGGCGATGTAACGCTTGATAAAACCGAGCGTATGTCCGTGCTTATGCAAAACCAAAGCGCATTCGACGGCGTTACGGTTCTGCGTGCGGTTATGCTCGGTCATAAGCGTTTAGTGCAAATCATGGACGAAAAGGACGCTCTGTACGCAAAAGAGGACTTTACCGAAGCGGACGGCGTTCGCGCAAGCGAGCTTGAGGCGGAGTTTGCCGAGCTCGGCGGTTGGGATGCTGAGTACGAGGCGCAGACCCTTTTAAATGCACTCGACATAGGTGAAGAGTACTACGACGTATTAATGGCAGAAGTAGACGCAAAGCGCAAGGTCAAGGTGTTGCTTGCTCAGGCGCTCTTCGGCAATCCTGACGTTCTTTTGTTGGACGAGCCTACCAACAACTTGGACATTAAAACCGTACGTTGGCTTGAAAACTACCTGTTGGATTTTGAAAATACGATTATAATCGTATCGCACAACAGGCACTTTTTAAACAAGGTCTGCACGCATATCTGCGACGTGGACTACGGCAAGATTAATATGATGCTCGGCAACTACGACTTTTGGTACGAAACGAGCCAGCTCTTAGCTCGCCAACAGCGAGATATAAACAAGAAGAACGAGCAGAGGGCAAAGGAATTGCAGGAGTTTATTGCACGCTTTGCGGCTAATGCGTCTAAGTCAAGGCAGGCAACTTCCCGTAAGAAAGAGCTTGAAAAATTGACCATTGCGGACTTCAAGCCTTCGCTTCGTAAATATCCGTATATCGACTTCAAATTCGAAAAGGATATCGGCAACGATATTTTAATGGTGGAAGGTTTAACTAAGGAAGGCTACTTTGAAAACGTATCTTTCACCGTTCAGCACGACGAAAAAATAGGTATAGTCAGCGATAAATCGACGACTATTTCTATGCTTTACGACGTTTTAACGGGCAAGGTTCAGCCTGATGCAGGCACTATCCGTTGGGGTAAAACCATTTCCGTAAGCTATTTCCCCGAAAACAATAACGAGTACTTTCAAGGCTGCAACCTGACCTTAGTGGAGTGGTTAAGTCAGTACTCATCCGACCATTACGAAGAGTATTTAAGGGGGTGGCTGGGCAGAATGTTGTTCTCAGGCGAAGAAGCGTTAAAGGAAGCAAAGGTGCTTTCGGGCGGTGAAAAGGTAAGGTGTATGCTTGCAAAGATGATGCTTGAAGGCAGTAACTTCTTAATCTTCGACGAACCCACTAACCACCTTGATTTGGAATCTATTACTTCGCTTAATAATGGTATGAAGAACTTTAAGGGCTGTATGCTCTTCACGTCTCACGACCAAGAGCTTATGAACACCGTTGCTAACAGAATAATAGAAATAAACGGCACGAAGAAATTCGATAAAAACGTCACCTACGACGAGTATATCGATATGATAACCGAATAAGGATAAAAAGAATATGGCAGAAGAAGAGAAGAAAGAAGTGGAAGTAGATTGCTCGCAGGGCGAAAAGAAGAAGGAAATGTCCCCTAAGCTTAAGCAATTCTTGCAGATAGTAAAGTTTACGGGTTTTTCGCTTTCGGCGGGTGCTATCCAACTTTTATCGTTTGCTATTTTATACGACTGGACGCACTGGCTGCCTTGGTGGCCTGCGTACCTTATAAGCTTGACGCTTTCGGTGCTTTGGAACTTTACTTTTAACCGCAAATTCACGTTTAAGTCTGCGGCAAACGTACCCCTTGCAATGGGGCTTGTGGTAGTTTACTACTGCATGTTTACGCCTATTTCGGTACTCGGCGGCAACGCAATGACTGCGGCAATCGGCGAAGAACTCGGTATCGTTACCACCGTGGTTATGATGCTTATCAACTTTGCAACCGAGTTCATCTGGGATAAATTTATCGTGTTCAACGATAAGGTTATTGGCAAAATTGAAAACCGCTTAAAGCGCAAAAAAGGCGAAACGGCAGTAGCGGTTGAAGAAGTGGAAGAACCGTCAAATAAAGGTGCTAAGCCCGACGATGAAGTACCCACGGAAGAAACCGTCGAAACCGATACGTTGTTATTGAAATAAAATGTAACCCCATCGACTATTCGATGGGGTTGTTTTTTAATCGCTCATTAATTTTTTGATTTTTTCAATTAGGGTAATATCAGCAGGCAGCCATTGAACGTTAAATAAAGTCGACTTTGTAAGCCACCTTGATTGCTGTGCTTCTTTTAAAATTAAATTTCCTTCTAAAACTTCACACCAAAAGCAATCCATTGATAAGTGAAAGGTGGGGTAGTCGTATTCAATCGTATCGATTAAGTCGCCTACTTTAACGGTGGTGTCAAGCTCTTCTTTAATTTCTCTTACAAGGGCTTGTTCAGGCGTTTCGCCTTGCTCGATTTTTCCGCCGGGGAATTCCCATAAACCTTTAAAATCGCCGTAACCCCTTGCGGTGGCAAAAATACGTTTTTTATCCTTGATAGAATCGCATATTACAGCGGCGACAACTTTAATTGTTTTCATTCGTTTAAATCCCAAAAATTTTTTAATATACAAAAAGCACAACAGGCTAACACCTATTGCGCTTTTATGGTGCGGATGACAGGAGTTGAACCTGCACGGTCGCCCACAGGAACCTGAAACCTGCGCGTCTGCCAATTTCGCCACATCCGCAAAAGATGAAATGATTAAGTTGTGCAAAAGTTAAGCTAATTACCTGCAAGCGCAGGTTTCAGCTACTTTAGGGTATCCCAAAAAAGATTTTTGAAACAAAAGATTTTTTGGGAAGAGGAGACGAAAACTTTGTAAGGTGCGCAGTTTAGTTTGCTAAACTGAGATAAAAGCAAAGTTTTTGGCGACGAGCGCATCTGCCAATTTCGCCACATCCGCTCGTCGAGGCAAAACGCCTTTTTAGTGCGTTGCCTTACTCAAAAGGCAACGCAACTCTTTTGGCGTTTGCCTCTCCTCTTCCCAAAAATCTGCTTCGCATATTTTCGGGAGCCCTATTGATATTTAATCACGCTTTGCGACTTATTCCTTTAAAGCAATATAAGCCGTTAAAAACATTACTATTATAATTAAAACAATATTTAATGTCAAGCAAAAAGGAGAAGTCGTAATTTGCTTAAAAAAATAAAATTATTGATTGTTAAATCTAACTATAAATATGTGTTTATAATTTACAAAGTTTTTAAAATAATCACACTTTGCGGTCAGGTACAAAATTCGGCTTTTTAAAGGTGCAAAACGACAAAATTTTTGCTAAAATAATGATGACATAAAATATTATTCTGAAGGAGTAAATTATGGAATTCAGATTATCTTACGGTTGTTGCGACGGAGTTGAAAAACTCGAAGCAGAGATTAAAAGGGTAAGAGAAGCTCAGAAAATTTTTGCGACCTACACTCAAGAGCAGGTTGACAAAATATTTTTAGCTTGCTCTATTGCCGCTAACAAGGCGAGAATACCCCTTGCAAAGCTCGCAGTAGAAGAGACGGGTATGGGCGTAGTTGAAGATAAAGTTATCAAAAATCACTATGCGTCCGAATATATCTACAACAAATATCGCGATACGAAAACTTGCGGAGTTATTGAAGAAGATAAGGCGTACGGCGTTAAAAAGATTGCCGAGCCCATCGGCGTTATTGCCGCAGTTATTCCAACGACCAACCCCACGTCAACGGCTATTTTTAAGACGCTTTTATGCTTAAAAACCCGTAACGGCTGTATAATCAGCCCCCACCCCAGGGCTAAAGGCTGTACGATTGCAGCGGCAAAAGTCGTCTATGAAGCGGCTGTTGCGGCAGGTGCGCCCGAAGGTATTATAAGCTGGATAGACGTGCCTTCCCTTGAAATGACTAATCTCGTTATGAAAGAAGCGGATACCATTTTGGCGACGGGCGGTCCCGGTATGGTCAAGGCGGCGTACTCAAGCGGCAAGCCCGCGTTAGGCGTAGGTGCAGGTAACACCCCTGCAATCATTGACGAAAGTGCTGATATCGTTTTAGCTGTAAGCTCTATTATTCATTCCAAGACATTCGATAACGGTATGATTTGCGCATCCGAACAGTCGGTAATTATTGCAGATAGTATCTACGAAAAGGTTAAAAAGGAATTTTTATACCGCAGTTGCTATATCTTAAACGAAGAAGAGCTCGATAAGGTTCGTAAGACCATTATCATTAACGGCGCACTCAACGCAAAAATCGTAGGTCAAAGCGCCTATAAGATTGCCGCACTTGCAGGCGTAACCGTTCCCGAAACGGCTAAAATTCTTATCGGTGAAGTTGAAAGTGTAGAGCTTTCCGAAGAGTTCGCCCACGAAAAGCTTTCCCCCGTGCTTGCAATGTACAGGGCAAAAACCTTCGAAGATGCGGTTTCCAAAGCTGAAAAGCTCATTGCGGACGGCGGCTACGGTCATACCTCTTCTATATACTTAAACGTACCTTCTTCGGCAGAAAAGCTTGACTATTTCCAGTCAAAAATGAAGACCTGCCGTATACTCGTAAACACACCTTCTTCACAGGGCGGTATAGGTGATTTGTACAACTTCAAGCTCAACCCTTCCTTAACGCTTGGCTGCGGCAGCTGGGGCGGTAACTCGATTTCCGAAAACGTAACGGTTAAGCACTTAATCAATATCAAGACGGTAGCTGAAAGGAGGGAGAATATGTTGTGGTTCAGAGCACCTGAAAAGGTATATTTAAAGAGGGGCTGTCTGCCCGTTGCGTTGGACGAATTAAAGACGGTAATGGGTAAGAAAAAGGCGTTTATCGTAACCGATAGCTTCCTTTACAAAAACGGTTTTACGAAGTGCATTACCGATAAGCTTGACGAAATGGGTATTAGCCACGCAACTTTCTTCGATGTTGCGCCCGACCCCACTCTTGCGTGCGCCCGTGACGGCGTTGCGCAGATGAGAGCATTCGAGCCTGATACGATTATTGCGCTCGGCGGCGGTTCTGCAATGGACGCTGCAAAGATTATGTGGGTTATGTACGAACACCCCGAAGTCGACTTCCTTGATATGGCAATGCGCTTTATGGATATAAGGAAGAGAATTTACACCTTCCCCCATATGGGCGATAAAGCTTACTTCATCGCAATCCCCACCTCGGCAGGTACGGGTTCTGAGGTTACGCCCTTTGCGGTTATAACCGACGAGAGCACGGGGATTAAATATCCCTTGGCTGATTACGAGCTTTTGCCCGATATGGCGATTATCGACACCGATTTGCATATGTCTGCACCTAAGGGGCTTACGGCGGCAAGCGGTATCGACGCCGTAACTCACGCATTAGAGGCGATTGCGTCCATTATGGCAACCGACTATACTGACGGACTTGCAAAACAGGCGTTAAAGGTAATTTTCGAGTATCTTCCCAGGGCGTACGACAACGGTCAGGTAGACTACGAGGCAAGGGAGAAGATGGCTAACGCCGCAACTATGGCGGGTATGGCGTTCGCAAACGCCTTCCTTGGCGTGTGCCACTCAATGGCTCATAAGCTCGGTGCTTTCCATCACTTGCCTCACGGCGTAGCTAATGCGCTTATGATTGACGAAGTTTTGCGCTTTAATGCGGCAGAAGTGCCTACCAAGATGGGTACGTTCTCGCAGTACGACCATCCCAAGACCTTAAGGCGTTACGCAGAAGTTGCCGAATATCTCGGTATTACGGGCAAGAACGACGAAGAAAAACTTGAAAAGCTTATCAAGGCAATCGACGAGCTCAAGGCAAAGGTAGGAATAAAGAAGACTATTAAGGAATACGGCATTGACGAAAACGACTTCTTAAGCCGTTTGGACGAGATGGTTGAACAGGCGTTTGACGACCAGTGCACGGGCGCAAATCCCCGCTATCCCTTAATGAGCGAAATTAAACAAATGTATCTCAACGCATATTACGGCGATAAGAAATAAGGAGGAAAATAAGATGGAAAAGGAGTTAATAAAGGCATATCCCGGAAAGGAGCTTTACAAGACGAGCGAAGGCTTTGTAAAGACTTTCGATTCTAACTATTCCAAAGCAGACATTTTAAACGAGGCTTTAAACCACGCAAGAGTAGAGGAAACCGACTTGAATATGCCGAGTATCAAGGCTATAGAAGTGCTTGACGGCAAGTGGTCGATTATAATGGACTACGTTGAAGGCGAAAACCTTGCAGAGCTTATGGCGGAACACCCTGAAAAGGAAGACGAGTATTTAGAATTATTCGTCGATTTACAGAGAACGGTTTTATCCAAAAAAGTTCCTATGCTCAACAGGTTAAAGGAGAAGATGCAGGGAAGAATAAGCCTTGCTAAGCTCGACGCAACCACCCGTTACGACTTGCACACCCGCCTTGATTCCCTACCTAAGCACTATAATTTATGTCACGGCGACTTCCAGCCCAGCAACGTAATCATCGCTAAGGACGGCACGCCCTTTATCGTAGACTGGGCGCACGCCACTCAGGGCAACGCCTCCGCAGACGTGGCTACGACCTATCTTTTGTTTTACCTCGACGGCAAGCAGGATTTGGCTGAAAAATATTTAAGGTTATATTGCCTTAAGAGCGATACGGCTATTCAATATGTTCAGAAGTGGATTCCCATCGTTGCTGCATCCCGCCTGACCAAGGCAAGGGCGGAAGAGGACGAATTCCTCCGCAGATGGATAGACGTAGTCGACTACGAATAATATGGAAATAAAGTTTTCAGCGGGGATAGGTGTGCCTGCTGATTTTAAGGTGAAATACGCCGCCGCAGATAAGCGTATCTGCGGTTATATCGGCGAGCGCAAGCTCAATTCCCGTTGCAAAGTTATTTCGGCAGATTTTAAATTAAAAATATACTTTGGTTTACCTGACGGAGAGTTTTTGGGGCTTGAGTACGACTGCTCGCCCGAATTACTCCCCGCCGCAAGCCTGACCAAACCTTTTTCGCTCGACGGGTTTATAAAATTAGAAAAACAACCCTATGCCTTTAACGATATTAACTACGTTGCGTTCGATAAAATCGGAGCGTCGTACGATAAAGACGAAAAGCTAATTCTTATAGGCGAAGAAAACGGGGGCTTATCTTTTTACAAGGTCTGTGAAAATACGTCCGTAGGAGTAGATTGCGGTGGTAAGATAAGCTGTTTTTTAATTGAAATCTGATAATAATTAAATATTTTATACACTTTTTTTAAATTCGGTCTTGAAAAATCTTATACCCTATGATAAAATTGATTAGGTATAATATGGATAAGTGTGAAAGACTTGAGTTATTCCATAACGGCGTTGATACGAAAGCGTACGAATTTTT
>JBJFAF010000156.1:0-2265 GCA_051887755.1 Candidatus Coproplasma sp. | reverse complement strand
CTTTAAAGCGTTTTTTTGGCTAAAACGTTGACTTAAACGCAATTTATGAATAAAATGTATTTAAGGTTATCAATGCATTTTACACCGTTTTATTGAATTAAATAGGAGAACGGCTATGAAAAAGAGATTTTTCGTCTTAATAATATCGCTTATCGTTGCGCTTTGTGCGGGGCTCGCTTTGGCGGGGTGCGATTTAATTTTTAACTTTAACGCCAACCATACGCATATCGCCGCAAGTGAGTGGGAGAGCGATTCGACCTATCATTGGCACGAGTGTACGGTAATCGGCTGTACAGAACAGGTGGATAAGGCGGAGCATACTCTTGAGCATACGGCGGCAAAGCAGGTGACCTGTACCGAAGACGGTAACAACGAATATTGGTATTGCTCGGGTTGCGGCAAGTATTTTGCCGATGCGAATGCGACCACGGAAATCAGCGTAACCGTCTTAACCGCTACGGGACATTCACCCGTGCTCAAGTACGACGGCGAAAATCATTGGCAGGAGTGCGAAATTTGCCATACCGTTTTAGTTTCGGCGCAGGCGCACGCTTCGTCGGTATATATCAAAAACAAATCGGGACATTATAAAATCTGCACCGAATGCGGCGTAAAATTCGATATAGGCACTCATACGGAAGGGGAGGACTGCTCGGTCTGCGGTTACACCGTCAACTATGCGGATAAGTGCTCCTCCGATTACGGCTATAACTATTTAGGTACGCTTGAAGGCGGGGCGGCTTATCAAAGCTTTTATGAAAGTATAGACGAGGTCGCCTCTGCCTTCCACGGCGACAATACGAAAACTGCGTCTTCAATCACGGTAGGCACCTCAAATTACTTCGTCGTGGGCGAAGTTAATTACGCATCTTTAGGCTTAAGCTTAAATCAGGCGGAGAGCGTCTGGGCAACGTACAGAAACGACCATCCTCTCTATTATTGGCTGTCGGGGCAGACGGTGTATAACTCGCAAATGCTGTCGCTGTGCGTGGACGAGGACTATAAAAGCGGCAGCGTGCGTACGGCGCAGAACGAGCTTTTATATAATGCGATTGACGAATACTTGAACTCGGTCGGCGGTGAAACTTCCGCCTATCAAATAGCCTTTGCCTTACACGATAGAATTATCGATAGCATAGATTACGCCCTTGACGAAAACGGTTACCCTCAAAACGAAAGTTGGGCGCACTGCGTCTTAGGTGCGTTTATCGTGGGCGAGGCGGTGTGCGAAGGGTACGCTAAGGCGTTCTCCTTGCTTTTAAACGCTTGCGGCGTGGATAACGTTTACGTTACTGGTACGAGCAAGGGTGAAGGGCACGCTTGGAATATCGTAAAAATCGACGGCAATTGGTATTGGTACGATTTGACTTGGGACGACCAACCTAAAATCGGAGGCGGCATAATATATAAATATATGTGTAAAGCCGATTCGGAATTTATCGACCACACCGTCGGCATTACGGGCGATTTTAACGACCCTATGAACTTCTTATACGCTGTTCCTACGGCGGCTACAAGCGAATATAATACGTCCTTGCTTGAGTATGGCGAGCAGTTTACTGCCGATAGCTTTACCTACGAGGTATGCGGCTATAACAAGGTCTCCGTAATCGCCTCTGACACGTCGCTTGCGGGCGAGGTTATATTACCCGACAGCGTAACCTACGGCATGCGTTCTTACAGTCTTGCGGAAATAGGCAAGGGCGCCTTTACCGACAATAAAAAGATAACGGCTTTAACCATTCCTCAGGCGGTTAGGGTGATATACAATTTTGCAGTTAAGGGTTGTAGTGCGCTGACGAGCGTTAAGTTTGCCGATAAGGTGGGTTGGAGCAGAAAGTTAAATGACGAGGTAACGCAGATTTCTAATTCTTCGTTAGAAAGCCCGACCTATGCGGCAACGCTGTTGAAAGATACTTACAGCTCGGGAAGTTATATTTATCAATACGTCTGGACAAAAAGCGTTTAATCCCATAATATGGGCGGTTCAACGCATTTTGCGCAGCTGTTATGCGTTTTACTCTAATTCAAACGCCCCCGTATAGAGTTGGTAATACGTCCCCTTTTGTGAAACAAGTTTTTCGTGATTACCCCGCTCGGTAATATGCCCGTGCGCAAGCACCATAATCACGTCGGAATTTTTTACGGTGGAGAGCCTGTGGGCTATTACGAATACCGTCCTGCCCTTCATCAGTTTATCCATACCGTCTTGAACGAGGCGTTCCGTTCGGGTATCGATGGAGGAGGTAGCCTCGTCCAAAATCA
>JBJFAF010000155.1:0-9403 GCA_051887755.1 Candidatus Coproplasma sp. | reverse complement strand
TTTATTATCGTTCTCATACATTTATTTTTAACCTTTACGCCCGTCAATATACGAAAAATACGGGGGTGTAACCACCCCCGTACGCTTAAACTTAACAGCCGCAATTATTACAGCCGTTACAATTGCAGGAAGAGCAACCGCTTCTTACGTTGCACCAACCGCTGCCCGTCCAAGCGACGCCGCTCGTGCCGCTGCTGCAGGAATTACATCCGCATGTATTGCAACCGCTGCGCCAATTATTGCAACCGCAACCATTACAGCCGCAACCGTTACAACCGCACCCATTACAACCGCAACCGCTGCGCCAATTATTGCAACCGCAACCGTTACAGCCGCAGGAAGAACAACCGCTACGCCAATTATTGCAACCACAGGAATTGCAACCGCTGAATAAAGATAATAAACCCGAACAGCCGCTACAGCTGCCGGAATTACAGCAAAAACACATATTATAACTTTCCTTTGCTTTCGTATTAGTGGTCAAGTTTTTCCGCCTGACCCTATAGTTTATAATATGCCTTTTTGACGTATATGGTGAAAAACAAGCGCTCCGCACCTTTTTAAGGTGCGGAGCGTAAATTTTTGTCGTTTAATTATTCGCCGAAATATCTCTTAAGAAGTCCGGAGAAACCTGCGCCGTGACGAGCTTCGTCTTTTGCCATTTCGTGAACGGTGTCGTGAATAGCGTCGTAGCCGAGCTGTTTAGCGCGCTTTGCGATAGCGAGCTTACCTTCGCATGCGCCTGCCTCTGCCTCTGCACGGAGCTGTAAATTCTTCTTAGTGGAAGGCGTTACGACTTCGCCCAAAAGCTCTGCAAACTTAGATGCGTGGTCAGCCTCTTCGTATGCGTAACGCTTGAACGCCTCTGCAACTTCGGGATAGCCCTCACGCTCTGCAACTCTTGCCATAGCAAGATACATACCAACTTCTGTGCATTCACCGGTGAAGTGTGCGCGAAGTCCTTCCATAACTTCCGCATCGTCGACTACGCCGTCGCCAACGTGGTGTTCGCAAGCATAGCCTGCCTTTTCTTCTACGGGCACAAAGGTCTTAGCCTTGCATACGGGGCAAACTTCTACGTCATCGGCAACGATTTCACCGCAAACGGTACATCTTTTCATATAAACTTATCTCCTTTAATTTTGAATTTTAGTGCCTATATTGTATCACAGGTATTTAGAAATATCAATATATTGAGTGTAAAAATTTTTTAAAAATTAAGTGAAAAAAATTTTTATCTTTCTGAAAGGACAAATTTCTCAAGCTCTTTATAGCTTTCGACAAAGTTCTTAGCGCCTGCCTCTTCAAGCTGAAACTTCGTGCGGAACCCCCACAAAACCGAAAGCCCGTCCATTTTGGCGTTTATCGCCGTCTGCACGTCAGTTTCTCCGTCGCCGACGAACAGGCATTCCTCCGCCTTTGCCCCCGTACTTTGCGCCGCATACAGCGTTAAAGCGGGGTCGGGCTTTAAAGGAAATTTTTGCGTATTGCCCGCAACGAAGTCGAACCCGAATTTTTTTAGGTGCTTATTATAGACGCCTACAGTTGCCTCCTGCGGTTTGTTGGTGACGAGAGCAAGCTTGACGCCTACTTTCTTTAAATTGAAGAGTACCTCTTCTTCCCCTTCGTAAAGACGGGTTAGCGAGTTGTCGCAGGCGGCAAAGTGAGCGGCATAATGGGAATAAATCTCTTGAAAACTTCCCTTTGCGCTTTGGGGAATGGCTCGTTCGATTAAAAGCTTTGCGCCGTTACCGACGTATTCGACCGTCTTTTCAAGCGAAATCTGCGGCAAGCTAAAGTGCGCAAGCGTATCGTTTAACACCCTGTGAATGTCCTTAGACGTATCCAAAAGTGTGCCGTCCAAATCAAAAATTACCGTTTTGTACATAGCTTACATCTTCTCGGGCACGCCGATACCTAAAAGAGCGAGGGCGTTTTTAAGCGTCTGCAAGGTTGCGGCGCTTAAGGCAAGGCGGAATGACTTAGTATCCTCGTCCTCGGCGGTCAAAATTTTGCAGTCGAAGTAGAACTTATTGAATTTCTGAGAAAGGTCCACGGCAAAGCGTGCTACGACGCTCGGTTCGTACTTTTCGCCCGCCTCCTCTACTATTTCGGGGAAGGACGATATCGTCCTAACCACCTCGTATTCCTGCGGAAGAAGATTAATCTTTTCAGGAATATTAAAGCTCTCTACCCCTGCCTTTTGCAGTACCGAATACGCCCTTGCGCAGGTGTATTGACAGTAGACGCCCGTTTCGCCTTCGAACGAGAGCACTTTATCGTACGAGAAAACTATATCCTTAATCTTATTGTTATAGAGCGCACCGAAGATAACCGAGCCTACGCCCACCTTTTCTGCGATTTCCTGCTTATTTTCAAGTGCGGGATTTTTATCCTCGATGACATTGTAAGCCTTTTCAACACATTTTTGGATAACGTCCTCAAGCCAAACGACTTTGCCCTTACGAGTGGACATCGCACCGTCCTCGAGCGAAACCATACCGTAGGCGACGTGAACCATATCCTTTGCCCATTCCTTGCCCATCAGCTCTAAGACCTTGAAAATCTGCTTAAAGTGCAAATTCTGCTGATAGGCTACGACGTATAGACACTTATAAAAGTCGTAGGTGTTCTTTCTATAGAGTGCGGCGGCTAAGTCCCTCGTTGCGTACAGCGACGCACCGTCCGAACGCAAAATCAAGCAGGGGGGCATTCCGTAAGGCTCTAAGTCTACGATTTTTGCGCCCTCGCTCTCTTTAAGCAAGCCCTTGTCCCGCAACTCGTCTATTACGGGTTGCATTTTATCCGAATAGAAACGCTCGCCGTTATAGCTGTCGAACTTAACGCCAAGCCTGTCGTAAATCTTATTGACGTACTCGAGCGTTAAGGACTTGAACCATTCGAAGATTTCATTCGCCTCTTTATCCCCGCTTTCAATCAAGCGGAAATATTCCCTCGCCTCGTCCTCCATTTCAGGGGTCGCCTCGTTGTTAAAGCGAACGTATAAGTCGTTAATGGCATGAATACCGCCCTTTTCGACCTCTTCCCTGTCTCCCCACTTCTTATATGCGCAGATAAGTTTGCCGAACTGCGTGCCATAGTCGCCGAGATGGTTAATCCCCACAACGTTATATCCGAGGAAATTATATATTTTATATAGCGCTCCGCCTATAACCGTGGTCGAGAGGTGACCTATATGAAAGGGCTTTGCAATGTTTACCGACGAATAGTCTATGCAAATGGTCTTGCCCTCGCCGATTTTTGAAGAGCCGTAGCCTTCGCCTTGGATAAGCACCTTTTCCACCGTCTCTTTAGCAAGGGACGACTTGTTGATTTTAAAGTTCAAATAGCCGTTTAAAGCCAAAACTTCTGCAATTACGCCGTCGGGAGAAATTTTTGCGGCAAGCTCCTGCGCGATAACGACGGGGGATTTGCGCAAAACCTTGGCGAATTTAAAGCAGGGCAACGCATAGTCGCCCATATCCGTGTTAGGGGGAACGGCGATATTTTCTTCAATTCCCTCTTCGGGCAAGCCGCAAGCGATTATTTTATTTGCAATATATTCTTTGTAATTCATAGCAAGATAATTGTAGCATAAGTTTGCGTTTTAGGCAAATAAAAGACTTGATTAAAAATATTTAATATTATATAATTGTACCGTAATCTTTCGGGCGGTAATCTTAAAAAAACCGCTTTGACAGAACGGTTAAATTTAAGGGAAAGTTTTTTATGAAATTAGGCGTAGTAGGTTTACCCAACGTAGGTAAATCAACACTTTTCAATGCAATTACACACGCAGGCGCAGAGGCGGCTAATTACCCCTTCTGCACCATTGAACCCAACGTAGGCGTGGTTGCGGTTCCCGACGAAAGGCTCGATAAACTCGGGGCGCTCTACTCGAGCAAAAAAATCACCCCTGCAATCGTGGAATTCGTAGACATTGCGGGGCTTGTCAAGGGTGCGTCCAGAGGCGAGGGATTGGGCAATAAGTTCCTCTCTCACATCCGTGAGTGCGACGCAATCGTACATGTCGTGCGGTGCTTTGAAGATGCGAACGTAACCCACGTCAACAACAAGGTTGACCCCGTAGACGACATTACCACCATTCAGTTGGAGCTAATTTTAGCCGACATCGAAGCGGTTAATAAGCGCCAAGACAGAATTAGGAACACCGCAAGGGGCGGCGCAAACAAAGAGGCAGCGGCAGAATACGCTATGCTTGAAAGACTTGAAAAGTTTTTAACCGAAGAAAAGCCCGCAAGGCTGTTTGAGTGCGACGAAGCCGAAAAGGCGTTTTTAGACAATCTCTTCCTCTTGACGACCAAACCCGTTATCTACGCCGCAAATATCTCCGAATTCAATATGGGTAAGGACGAGGACGAAATACCCTTCGTCGTCAAGGTCAAAGAATACGCAAAGACCGAAGGCAGCGAGGTTTTGACTATCTGCGCTAAAACCGAAGAAGAGCTCTCACAAATGGAACCTGAAGAGAGCGCAATGTTCTTAGAAGAGCTCGGACTTAAAGAGAGCGGATTGAACAGACTTATTAAAAAGAGCTACAGTCTTTTAGGACTTATATCCTACCTGACCGCAGGCGAAAAAGAGACGAGAGCTTGGACGATTAAAAAAGGTACAAAAGCTCCTCAGGCGGCGGGCGTTATTCACACCGACTTCGAAAAGGGCTTTATAAGGGCTGAAGTCGTCGACTATCAAACGCTTTTGGACTGCGGCGGACTCGTCGGCGCACGCGAAAAGGGCAAGGTAAGAAGCGAAGGCAAGGACTACGTCGTTAAAGACGGCGACGTCATTTTGTTCAGGTTTAACGTTTAATTTAATCAGGTAAAGTTTTAAGCCGCCGCTTGCGGGCAACGCAAGCGGCGGCTTTTTAATCTCTTTAATTAGCTTTATTCAAGCAAAGTCTTTATAAGGTTCTGCCTCAACTCGGAATTAGAGCCGAATGTAAGACGGGTTGAATTAGTAAACTGCGCAGAGAGCTCTCCGTCTTTCAAGACGAAAATTCTATCCGCAAGATAGCAAGCCTCGTCAATATCGTGCATGACGAAGAGCGCACCCCTGCCGCTACTTGCTTGCAGGTCTTTAAATAAGTCCATAGCCGCATTTTTCGTCTTTAAATCTAACGAGGAGAACGGCTCGTCTAATAAAAGCAGCTCAGCAGGGTATAAAAAAGCTCTGCAAAGGGATACCCTCTGCGCCTCTCCCCCCGACAGCGTTTTAGGGTAGGCGTCGGCTTTTTCTTTCAGCCCTACCTTTTCAAGCATTTGCCTTGCCTGCTTATCGTCCACACCGATGAGTGTAAGATTGTTTAAAACGGTAAGGTTTGGCACAAGGCGGGGTGTCTGGAAAACGTAAGAAATTTTAACGGGAGTTATCTGCCCCTGATAGGGAATAAGCCCCGCTATTGCGTTTAACAGCGTAGTCTTTCCGCAACCGCTTTCGCCTAAAAGGCAGGTTACTCCCCCCTCGTCAAACTCAAGGTTGAAATTGTCGTAGACCACGTTTTTGCCGTAGGCTACCGTTAAATTTTCAATCTTCATTCCTACACCTCCTTACCCACGGGAAGGCATACTTTGCAACGAGGGAAAATATTAGTTCTACGGCTATTCCGAACAACACGGCAAAAAGAGTGAGGGCGGCAAGGCGAGGAAGGCTGTAGATTACCGCCTCGCTCATCATTCCGCCTAAGGCGGTATAGGTTGAAGCCATAACTTCTGCCGAAATTATTAGCTTTATACCAAACGACAGGTTTGCGCCCGTCTGCGCAACGAGCGTAGGCGCAAGGCGTGATAAATATACTTTCGTAATGACCTTAGAGGGCTTGACCTTATAGACTTTGACCATTTGCAAAAGCTCTGTATCGACCTCGGCAATGCCCTGCGTAAGTTGGCTGTAGCATATGGGGAACAGCACTAAAAATGCAACGACTATCGGAGCGGTGCGTGGGGTTGTCCACACCAGAATGAGCAGTAGCACCGCCATTGTGGGGAGCGAGCGGAACACTGCGACGACAGGGCGCAAAAATGCCGCAAACGGCTTAAAATATGCCGCTATTGCCGCACACAGTGCCGCTACGGCAAAGGAGATTAAAAACGCAATTACCGTCCTTAAGAGCGTCCAACCGAACGCCTTCCAGAAAAAAGGCGTTACAAACAGCGTAAAAAACTGCTCTACCGACTGCGAAAAGGGCGGGATAAGATACTCGTTTTTAACCGTAGCGGCGGCGATTATCCACACTAACCACATACATAAAAGCGCCGTCAACGAAGCGAGAATATTAAGTTTTTTCGTTGTGAAAAACTTACGCATATCTTAAACTAAACTGCCTTATACCCCGTAGAAAAATTCGTCCGCAGGAGTACCCCACGCATTGTTGGATACGGCGTTGAGCTTTGAAATTATATCTAAAACGCTCTGCTTGCCGTCTGAGTTGGAAGTAAACCTAATTCCGCAGTTGGCAATAACCGTTGAATTGAGATTTGCCGCCGTGAACGTAGGCGCAAGGTCGCCGGACATTTTAGACTGAATAGCGGTTACAATCGTTTCTGCCGAAGTTGCGGCGTCGTTTATCCAAGTTTGATTGTCCTTGAGGGCTTTGATAAAGCTTTCTACGGCTTTTTCATCGTTTTCTATTACCGAAGTTTTTGCAACGGCAACGGCTTGAGGATAGCCGCCCTCTCCGCCGTAAAGCGTTTGCAGGCTTGCGGCAACCGAGAGCTTGCCCTGTGTTGCGTTTATCTTGGTGGTTGCGGCAGGTTCGGGCACTACGAAATAATCACATTCGGAATTCGTAGGATTAATTGCAGTTTTTGCCTCCTCATCGCTGATGTTCTTTAAATTTACCTTATCGGTTGCTATCTCTGCACCGTCGGTAAGCTGATTAAAAGGCACGCTGTTCTGCTGTAAAATTACCTTGAGCATAAGCCCGGGTACGTTTGCAAGGTTTATTACCCCCACCGTCTTGCCTGCAAGCGAGGAGAGGTTGGAAGAAGTTATTTCTTCGCCGCTTTCTTTCTTTAAAAGGAAGAGATTGCCGTGCGTTACCGTGCCGAGCATTTTATAATTTTGACCGTTGCCAAGCATTTTAACTGCGGCGTTAACGGGCACGATTGCAAAGTCCGCCTTGGGGTTTTCACCCGTGACGTAATTTGTAATCGTCGAAGAATTTACTACGCTAATATCGTATCCCGAGTTTTCCTCTGCACAGAGCTGAGCCAAAGCGAGCGCAGGAGCGCCGTCGGGGGCGTACACTTTATAGTTGCTCGCCTCGCTCTTGTTGCAGGCGGTTATGCCTAAACCTAAGCCCACCGTCATTACTGCGGCGCACAAAATTGCCAAAAATTTTTTCATTATTTACTCCTTTTCGGCGTCAGGACGAACCTTACGCCTTAAATTTATTTATAATTTTATTATTTGAATTTTCAAACTCTATCGTCACTCGCTTTAGGCTCGTGACACTTTCCCTGTTCTTCAGGGAAAGCGAGATTACGGTATAGATTATTTTTTACTTACTACCGTCTTTGCGGATACCCCTTCAAGCATTCCGATTTTGCCTGTAACCGTATTGATTATTTCCATAGGGGCGTCGAGCGCAACGCAGATTATCGACACACCCTTTGCTTGGTAAGGCACGCCCATTCGCCCTATGGCGTAGTTGCCGTACTCGGATAAAATAGCGTTTATTTGGGGACTTACTTCCCTGTTTTCTACTATGATTGAAATGACTGCAAGCCTGTTTTCAGACATATAAAAATCCTCCCTTCACCTGAAGAGAGGATATAATACACCCCATAATATACCCCGATTAACGGGGTTTAAAGGATAAAATCACATCTTCGTCTTTAGGCGAACCTTTAGATTTAGAAATTTAATTTATTTTTTATTTTCTGTTATAGTTGATAAGGCAGCCCTTTAAGATAATCTGCTTTTCTTCGGGGGTCAATGCGCCGATTGTTAAGAAGATATCCTTGACCTTGCCGTTCGAGATATGCTTTGCGCAAATCGTGCTTTCGCTGTTTAAAACGAAGTCCACTGCGTTTTCAATATAGATATAGTCGCCTATTGCAAAGTCGAACTTTTTACAAATTAAAGGCAACATACCCCAGTTGATGAGGTTGGAACGGTAACGCTTGGTTGCGTACTCTAAAACTACGTTTGCTACGCCGCCAAGTACCCTTTGACAGGAAGCAGCCTGTTCCCTTGCAGAGCCGTCGCCGGGCTTTTTAGCCGCAACGCAACTGCCGAGCATTGCAGTGTCGTCAACGCTTGCGCCTACCGCTTTAAGCACTTCTTCGGGGAGAGTTCCGTTCGCTCTCCTTTCAGCCTCTAACGCCTTGACTTCCTTTGCCCTTCCGACATACGCAGGGTCTTTTCTTGAGAGCGCAAACTCCGCAAGCCTTAAGGGGTTGGAGCGGTACGACGAGGTTTCACCAGAGGGTATAAGCTCGTCCGTGGTGGTTACGGGGTCGTTGATAACCGATACGACTTTAATTAATAAATTCTTTGCCAAGGGGAGCTGTTCGGGCCAGTCTGCGATATTGTTGCCGTAGACGAGTTGAGCAGTATCGTCGGGCTTGCCTGCGCCGTGATATACTCTCTTTGCGTAGATTTCGCCGTCGAAGTAGTACTTTTTAAACTTCTTAGTATATTCGACTTCTGTTGCAGGGGTAAGTCTGCCGCCGTTTGCCGCCGTAGCAGCAACCGAGCGTGCGTCCATAAGCGCAACCGCCGAGAGCTGACCTTCGCCGGGTTTACTGCCCTCTCTGTTTTCAAAGTTACGAGTCGTATGGCGGATTGAAAGAGCGTTATCCGCAGGTGCGTCTCCCGCACCAAAGCAAGGACCGCAGAAAGCCGTTTTAACTACCGCCCCCGCCGTAAGAAGTGAGGAAACGTAGCCGTTATCGACGAGCGATTTATATACGGGTACGGACTGCGGGTATACGCTTAAGTTAAATTCGCCGTTGCCGCAGGATGCGCCCTTTAATATCTCTGCCGCTTCTGCAACGTTTTCGTAAGAGCCGCCTGCACAGCCTGCAATGATACCCTGGTTGACGTAAACGCCGCCGTCCTTGATTTTGTTTAAAAGCTTGAAGGGCGCACTCCCCGCCTTTTTAAGGGCGTTACCTTTTGCCTCCACTTCGCCTAAAATATCCTTTGCGTTTTCGATAAATTCCTTTATCGTATATGCGTTGGACGGGTGGAAAGGAAGGGCTATCATAGGCTCTATACGGGAGAGGTCTATGACGACTGCGCCGTCGTAATAGGCAGGGTCGGAAGGGTGCATTTCCTTGAAATCCCCCTCCCTGCCGTGTAATTTATAGAACTCCTTGACGGTGTCGTCCGTCTCCCAAATGGATGAAAGACATGCCGTTTCGGTGGTCATAACGTC
>JBJFAF010000154.1:0-2290 GCA_051887755.1 Candidatus Coproplasma sp. | reverse complement strand
GCCGAGGACGATACCGAGTTTACCAAAGAATATAAATCGACGACTAAGCCCGAGGAAGACGTAAACCTCGTCGCAAGATGGATAGAGGGCTCGGACGCAGACCCCGACAACAATATAACCATAACCCTTGATTTCGGAAAAGCGCCCCTTAAAAACGCGGGCTCGCTACGCTCGACGTTTTCCATAGACGTAGGCAAGATAGGCAATCTTTTGCCGAGGCTTGAGTCCGACGACGGCGAGTTTATCGGATGGTATAAATCCGACGACACAAGCTTCATATACATAATAGACGAAAACACGGTGCTTGACGCGGACACCACCCTCGTTGCAAGATGGATACTGTTCCCGAGCGCAACTTGCAAGGACGGACACAGCTTTGAGGAAACGGAAAGAGTTGAGCCGACCTGCGTTGTGAACGGATATATAAAACGTAAGTGCTCCGGTTGCGGATACGAGGTAAAAGACCCCATAAAAGCACTCGGCCACGACTATAAATTACAGGTAATTCAGCAAACGTGCGGTCAGGACGGATACGACCACTACTACTGCACAAGGTGCCCCGAGTTTTACGATGAAAACAAAAAGCCGATGACGGGCAATCACACCTGGAGCAGCGTATGGAAGGTAATCGTGCCTTCGACGTACTTCCTTGAAGGAACCGAAGAGTGCGCATGCACGGTTTGCAAAACGACAAAGACAAGACAGACAGAGCCCTTCGGAAAAGAGGACTTCGCCTCCAAAGACGTCGGCTCTTACACCTACACGGGCGGAAAATATACAAACGCACCGTTTGTAAACCTGTCGCAAAGCGGAGTTGCTACGTTCTCGTCATACTACGCTACCTGTATAGGTCTTAACGCAATAGACGGCGGGCTTTCGTCGTACTGGGCGGCAGACACTCTTGCCGACGGCGCACAAACCTCGGGTGACTGGCTTGAAATTCAGCTCGGCGCAGCAACCGACGTAGGAAGAATACTGCTTCTTGTACCGAACTACTACTCGTGGGGGCTCGGCGAGGAGTGCTATGTTGAATACAAGATAGAAGCGTACGTTGACGGCGCATGGCAGGAGCTTGGATATATAAGCGACAAAACGTCGGGCTCGGATGCCATGAACGCAAAGGCTTCACTTGAGCTTGCAGAGCCCGTTTACACGGACAGAATAAGAGCAACGGTTACTCACTCGGGCAGATACACTCCCGCAACAATATACGAATTTGAGGTTTACGGATATGCCGAAGAAACCGAGCGCGTTGTAAAAGATATAACGGGTGAGGCGGCGGTGTCCGTAACGGGCAAATACAGCGAATGGGTAGCGGGTGCAGAGGCTCTTACCGACGGAAAGCTTGATTCTTATTGGTGGACCAACGCAAGATACAAGACGGACAGAACCATAACCTCCGTATCGTTTACCGATGAAGAAGGCAGCGCAGTCGTCAAAAACGTAACGAAAATAGTTATAAACGCAACCAAGCTTGTCGGCGAAACCGTGTACGTATACGTTTTGGTTCCGAACGGTACCGACGATAACGGAAACACGACGTTCCAATGGCAGCAAGCAGATACCTTTACAATAGGCGAGGATGCTGCGGAAAGCTTCGTATATACGAAGGAATGTAATATACAGGCAAAGTCAATACGCCTTGAAGTAAGCGATTACGGCGACTACGAAAAGGGCGACAGACTGACGCTCCAATCTCTCGTCGTCACGGCGGACGGTGAAGATCTTACTTACGACGAGCTCTCGTGGACGCCCCCCGTAAAAGTAAGAGCAACTCTTACCTTCCCGGAGAGCAAATACGTTGCTTGTATAAACTGGGCAACCACTACCGAATCTAAAAGAATTTTCAAAGTTGAAGCACTCATAAAGGGCGAATGGGCCGATATGGGAACGTACGACTACGACTCTCTCGTTTCTTACGAGGTAAACGGTATTAAATACTTCACCGTAAACATAAAAGATTTCGTTGACGCAGTTCGTATTGAAATAACGAATGACGGTCAGTACTGGACCAGCTTTATTTATGAAATTTCGGCTTACACCCTTGATGAAGCGGGCGTTGACTTGCCGACCTACTCGGGTTGTATGCATAAGAAGGCAAACAGCAACGCGGGCAAGGTAGTTGCTCCCACGTGCGACAGAGCGGGATATACCGAGATGCCTTGTGCAAACGCCGATTGTGACTTCCGCTTCAGAACGGACGCAACGGACGCTACGTTGCATAAGTGGGGAGAATGGGAAAAGACTACCACTGCCTCCGAGGTTGCGGGCTTTATGCTTGAAACCTGCG
>JBJFAF010000153.1:0-9599 GCA_051887755.1 Candidatus Coproplasma sp. | reverse complement strand
CCTTGCGTCCGTCTGCCGTACGAGCTCCATAACCCTCGCCTCAAGCGCCTGTTGGCTTTTAAGCATATTCGCCTGAAAGGCGTTTAAAAATTCCGTCGTCGTCTGCCCGGACGCCCTCTGTGCGTCGGTAAGCGTCTTGGTTATAAGCGATATATTGCCGTTAAAGCCGTCGACCAAATCTTTTTTGTCTCGGTTAGAAAGCTCTACCCTTTTACCGCCTTTAAGCTGTAAAATCAAGGTTACGATTAAAAGTAATAAGCTTATAATTGCGATTGCAAGCGTTATATATTCCATTTATTATCTCCCGAATAAACGCCCCGACCAAGGACGGTCGGGGCTTTACGTTGGTTTTTAATTTATATATCAGTCCTTATTCGCCTCTGCAATGACCTTTTCGGCAATCTGCGGAGGAAGCTCTTCATAGCGTAAGAACTCCGTGGAGAACTTGCCCTGACCTCTCGTCATACTCCTTAAATCGGTTGCGTACTTAGCCGTCTCCGCAAGGGGTACTTCGGCGACGACGGTGGTTATATCGCCCTCCGTCGTGCTGTCGGAAATCCTGCCCCTGCGCTTGGATATGTCGCCCATAACTGCGCCCAAATACTCGCCTGCAACCTGCGCCTTTAACTTGACTACGGGTTCTAAAAGTACGGGAGCAGCGTTTTTCATACCCTCTTTAAATGCGAGAGCCGCCGCCGCTTTGAACGCCATTTCCGAAGAGTCTACGTCGTGATAACTTCCGTCGTACAGCACCGCCTTGACGCCGACTACGGGGTAACCTGCAAGCACGCCCCTCGAAAGGCACTCTCTCAAGCCCTTTTCAACTGCGGGTATGTACTGCTTAGGGACTGCGCCGCCGACGACCTCATCGCCGAACTCGAAGTCGCCGTCATACGGCTCGAAACGCACCTTGCAGTGACCGTACTGACCGTGACCGCCTGACTGCTTTTTGTGCTTGCCCTCCGCCTCGGCAACCTTTTTAATGGTCTCTCGGTAGGGGATTTTGGGTTCGGATAAGACGGTGTTAATGCCGAATCTGCTCTTTAACTTAGCGCATAACAGCTCGACGTGTGTTTCGCCCTGACCCGACAAAATCATCTCTCCCGTCTCGTTGTTTTTGGTAACCGAGAAGGTGTAATCTTCCTCTCTCATCTTTGCAAGGTTGGCAAATACTTTGTCCTCTTCGCCCTTAGTAGCCGCCGTCACCGCAAGCGATAAGCAGGGGCGGGGGAAGGAGATGGGGTCGAATTGAATATTAGTGCCGAGTGCGCATAAAGTCTGGTTGGTGTCGGTTGCGGCGAGTTTGTTTACCGCACCTATATCGCCTGCCGTAAGCTCGGAGACGAGCTCGTACTTCTTGCCCTGAATAGTAAATATTTGACCGATACGCTCTTCCTTGCCCGTATCTGCGTTCAGTACGGTGTCGCCCGTCTTCAGCTTGCCTCGGAAGATTTTGATGTAGTTGAGCTTACCCGTGTAGGAATCGTATACCGTCTTGAACACCTGAGCGGCGAAAGGACCGTCTTCTTCACATTCGACGGAAATAAGCTCGTCTGCGTTCAAATCGGTAGCAAAGGCGTTGCGCCTTTCATTTGCGTTGGGCATATATACGGCTATTTCGTCCAAAAGGTTGATAACGCCCCTGTTGTTTAAAGCGCTGCCCGCCATAACGGGAATGACGTTTCCGAGGGCAATGCCCTTTCTTATACCACGCACGGCGTCCTGCTTAGAAAGTCCGCCCTGTTCGAAGTATTTATTCAAAAGCACGTCGTCGTTTTCCGCCGCCGTCTCAACGAGGCTGTCCTGCATCTTGTCCATTGCATCTTTTAAGTCGTCGGGTATGGGTATTTCCTTAGGACCCGTCGTAGAGAACTCATACGCCTTTTCCTGGAAGGAGTTAATATAACCCGTCATCTTGCCGTTCTGCATAATGGGTATCTGTATGGGTGCAAGCTTGCTGGTATATTTTTCCTTTAACGCCGCAACCGTACCGGAATAGTCTGCGTTGGGCTTATCCATACCGTTAATGAATACGACTAACGGCTTTTTAACCTTTAAGCAGTAGTCGATAACGCTCTCTGCACCGATAGGGAGAATACCGTTCGCACCGATAACTAATACCGCTCCGCCTGCGGCGGCAAGCCCTTCGTGCCTCTCGCCCTCGAAGTCGTAAAAGCCGGGCAGGTCTAAAAGATTAATCTTCAAGCCCTTCCATTCAAGGTGAGCAAGCGAGGTGTAGACCGAAATGCCCTTTGCCTTTTCGGTTTCATCAAAGTCCATAACGGTAGTGCCTTCAGCCGTCTTGCCCATTCTGTCAATCACGCCTGCGTTAAAAAGCATAGCTTCGCAGAGCGTAGTTTTGCCTTCGCCGCTGTGTCCTATAACGGCGACGTTTTTAATGTCTTTTGCAGTAAGTGCCATAATTTTCCCCTTTATCGCAGCAGTAAATTTATCCGCCGCAATATTTACTTATACGGATATTATAATATAAAAACTTGCTCGTTTCAATACCTATTTTAAAAAAATGGCGCAAACGGGCTTTAAAAAATAAAAAATGCGCAAAACCCTACAAAATTGCGTAAATTATTGACAGGTCGGGGTTAAAACCATTAAAATTTAAGTATGAAATTTTTCCACCTTGCGGATTTGCATTTGGGCAAGAGATACGGCGAGCTGCCGTTAATTCCCGACCAACGCTATATTTTAGACCAAATCTTAGAATTAGTTAAAACTCACGCCCCCGACGCCGTGTTGATTGCAGGCGACGTCTACGATAAAGCCGTGCCCCCGATAGATGCGGTAGAACTCTTCGACGGTTTTTTAAACGGCTTGACCGATTTAGGCGTAAAGGTTTTCGTAATAAGCGGCAATCACGACTCGGCTGAAAGGCTCGCTTTCGGCGCAAACTTAGTCAAAAGCAGCGGCGTTTACCTCTCCCCTGTCTTTTCGGGCAGGGTAGAAGGGGTTACGCTTACAGACGGCTACGGCGAGGTGAGCGTATATTGCCTGCCATTTATCAAGCCTGCAACGGTGAGGAGGTTTTTCCCCGACGAGGATATTGTCGGCTATACCTCCGCCGTGCGTGCGGCTATAAACGCTATGGGTATCGACAAATCGGCTCGCAACGTGTTGGTTGCGCACCAGTTCGTAACGGGGAGCGTAAGTGCGGGCTCTGAAGAGGTGACGGTGGGCGACGTCGGCAACGTTGACGCAGAGGTTTTCAAGGACTTCGACTACGTTGCCTTAGGGCATATTCACGGCGCACAGAACGTCGGCGGCGAGAGGATTCGCTACAGCGGCACGCCCCTTAAGTATTCGCTGTCCGAAAAGGATAGTTTAAAGTCGGTGACTGTTGCAGAGCTTAAGGGAAAGGGCGAGCTCGAAATTTCCACCCTGCCTTTAACGCCTTTACGGGACGTGTACGAGATTAGGGGCGGTTACGAGGAGGTATCCTCTCGACCGTACTACGAGGGCGCACCTTTTAAGGACGGGCTTTTGCATATCGTGCTGACCGACGAGGACGAAGTGCCCGACGCTTTTGCAAAGCTTAGGCTCATATATCCCAACCTTATGGGGTTGAGGTACGACAACACACGCACCCGCATCGACGCAAGCTTATGCACTCTCGCCGCCGTGGAGGAAAAGTCGCCTATGGAGCTGTTTAGCGAGCTCTACGAAAAGCAGAATAACCGCCCTATAAGCGAGGAACAGGCGAGCATAGTGCAGGATATAATAGAAAAAGTGTGGGGGGACGAAAGATGAAACCTATCAAATTGGTTATGTCCGCTTTCGGACCTTACGCAGACAAAACGGAGTTGGACTTTACGCTTTTGGGCGAGAGCGGGGTCTATCTTATCTGCGGCGAAACGGGTGCGGGCAAGACGACCATTTTCGACGCAATCGTATTCGCCCTCTACGGCAGGGCGAGCGGCGACAGCCGTCAGCCCGAGATGTTTCGCTCCAAATACGCAAGTCCGCAGACGCCCACATTCGTAGACCTAACGTTCAGCTATAGGGGCGAAGAATACAGAGTAGTGCGCAACCCCGAGTACGAGAGGAAGAAGGCTAAGGGCGAGGGCGTAACTAAAGAGGCCGCCGCCGCAGAACTTTACCGCCCCGACGGCAAGGTGTTTACAAAGGTCAGGGAAGTAAACGAACAGATAACGCAGATTTTGGGCATAGACAGGGAGCAATTCAGGCAGATTGCAATGATTGCGCAGGGCGATTTTTCCAAGCTCCTGCTTGCCCCTACCGAAGACAGAAAGACAATCTTCCGCAGAATCTTCCGCACTCAACGCTACCTTGAATTGCAGGACGAATTGAAACAGGCGGAAAGCGCCGCACGCTACGCCTACCGCACGGCGGCGGATGCGCTCGTTCAATATGCGGGCGGCATAGTCTGTGCGGAGAGCTCGCCTCTCTACCCGCTTGCCCAACGGGCAAAGTCGGGCGATATGCCCGTCGCCGAGACGGCAGAGCTAATTGAACGGCTTATATTAGAAGACGAGGGCGAATTTAACAAGCTTTTAAAGCAGGTTGGGCAAATCGAGGAAGAACTCTCGAGAATGACGGCGCTTGCCGCTTCTTTAGAGGAGAGGGCAAAGATTGCCGCCTTAAAGGAGCAGGCGGAAAAGGAGTTGCCCGTTCAGGAGCAGAGGTTAAATGAGCTTTTACAAAGGCTTAAATATTGCGAGGAGGCGGCAAAAGAGGGCGAAAAGCTTTTAAACGAAATCGCACGGATTAAAGAGCGACTTCCGCTATACGACGAGATGGAGCAGAGGCGTGCGGAGGTTGAAGGGCTTGCTGCCGCAATCTCAACTGCGCAAAAACAGATAGATACCGCAAACGAAAACGCCGCAAAAATGCGTAAACGAGCGGCTGAGTTGGAGGGCAAGAGGGAGAATTTAAAAGCCCTTGAAATCGCCGCCGTAAAGTTGGAGGGAGAATTGCTCTCTTATAACAAGCAGAAAGAGGAGATAGCGGCTCTTATAGAATTGACGGTTTCTCTGCGCAATAAACATAACCTGTACATAGCGGCGGCAAACGAGTACAAGCGTACCCGTGCCGTTGCCGAACAGTGCAGGGCGGAATATTCCGCTCTTAACGTCGCCTATTTAGATGCACAGGCAGGTTTGCTCGCACAGTCGCTTGAAGAGGGTTTACCCTGCCCCGTATGCGGCTCGTTCACCCACCCCGCCCCTGCAAAGCCGCACCCTTGCGCCCCGACTGAAAGGCAGTTGCAACAGGCTAAGTCGGCTATGGATAAGGCAGACGAGGAAAACGCAAAGGCAAGCGATAAGGCGGGGGAATTAAACGGCGCTTATCAGGGGCTGTATTCTCAGTTAAAGCAGTCCGCCGCAAAGTATTTAAACGACGGCGTTTCTACGCTCGGCGAGGTCAACGGGGCGTTGAACGCCGCCTATGCCGAAGTTAATCAAAAGGCTGTATCTACTCAAAGACTGCTCGGCGAGCAGAGGGCGGAACTTAATAGGGGTGCGAATATCCAAAAGGAAATTCAATCTGCAAACGAGGCTGCGGAGGGCTATTTAAAACTCGCAAACGACGCCGCCGCAACGCTTAGCTTTAACGCCGCACGCAAGGTGCAGACGGAGGAGCTATTGCAGAAGTCGCAGGCAAAGCTCTTGTATGCAAGCAAAGCTCTTGCCCAAAAGGCGATTGACGAGCTGAGCGAAAAAAAGTCTGCGCTTGAACAAAACCTTATCGCCTCCCGCCGTCTGTACGAGGACTGCAACGGGCAGGTGGGTGCGTTGAGGGCGCAGACGGAGAGCTATCGCCGTCAGCTTGCCGCCGCAAGTCAGGGCGATTTGACCGAGGTCAACGCAAAGATTTCAAGCCTCAACTTACAAAAGGCGGAGCTCTCTTCGCAAAGGCATAGCGTAGACGTGCGCCTCGCCGTAAACAGGCGTTGCCTTGCGGATATTGCCCGCTCCCGTGCCGAGGCGGAGGAGGCGGAAAAGAAATACGCCCTCGTCAAAAACCTGTCAGAGACGGCAAACGGCGGTCTTGCGGGCAAGGAAAAGGTGACGTTAGAGGCGTACGTTCAGGCGGCTTTCTTCGATAGAATTCTGCTGCGTGCCAACCGCAGGCTTATGGTTATGACGGACAATCAGTACGAATTAAGGCGCAGGCAGGAGGCGGAGAACAACCGCAGTCAAAGCGGGTTAGAGCTTGACGTTTTAGACCATTATAACGGCACTACCCGCAGTGTAAAAACGCTCTCGGGCGGCGAAAGTTTTAAGGCGTCGCTTGCGCTTGCGCTTGGCACGTCGGAGGAAATTCAGTCTGCGGCGGGCGGTATCAAGCTCGATACTATGTTTGTGGACGAGGGGTTCGGTACGCTCTCTTCTCAGTCGTTGGATGCGGCAATGAACGCACTCGTCGGGCTGTCTGAAGGGGACAGGCTCGTCGGCGTAATTTCGCATGTTTCCGAGCTTAAGGACAGGATAGATAGGCAGATAATCGTCAGCAAAGACGTCGTCGGCGGCAGTAGGATAGAGATAAAAACAAGGTAATTGATTTTGGATAAGGATTTCAGAAAGGACTGTATAGAAAAATTTAACGGCGGCTATTTATACGACAGGGAGGTGCTTAACGTGCTCTTGTCCAACGCCTTTACGGGGATGGATACGGTTGCGCTATCAGACGAGCTCTTGTACGTCTTCCCCTCGGTCAGCGCAGTACTCGAAGCCGACTATGCGGCTTTAATGGCGGTGAGCGGCATGACCAAACCCGTCGCCGAATATCTCGTTGCGCTCGGTAAAGCGCAAAAGCTGTGTGTGCAGCCTCTTACTTTTATCGGCGACAGCGACGGTCTTATCAAATACGGCATAACAAGGTGCAGGGGTGCGGACTGCGAGGAGGCGGAACTATACTGTGTAAACAAGAGCGGCAGGGTTATCGCCCGTTACGTCTATAAGTCCAACCATATGAAAAAGGTAGAGCTCAACTTCCGTACCGTCGCCGCAGACATTACGGCGAGCGGCGCAAGCGGTTTTTATCTTTTGCACAATCACGTCTACGGCGCAGTATTCCCCTCCGATTCGGACGACGTCTTTACCGCAAAACTACTCGCCGTTTTCTCTCAGGGCGGCGTTCGTTTTTTAGACCACTGTATAGTGGGCGAAAGGGAGGGGTTTAGTTATCTCAAGAGCGGCAGGTTTAATCTTCTTCTAAGAAAATAACTTCTCTGCGCATATACTTCGCAATACTGCGTTGTTCTCCGCTCCGCCTCGGTCATTTTCCATTAAGTAAACTCCTGTCGGCGGTGCTCGCACTCCTTGTCTTGCTCATATCTCTGCGGAGGCATATAACCTAAAATGGTTAAGATTATTTATAATAACAGCCGCACCCCGACGATACCCGTCGGGGTGCGGCTGTTATTTGCAGATATTATTCGTCGAAGTAATCGACGTATTCGATATTTAACTCGCTTTCGGGGAATAACTTTTTATGCAGGGCGATAAAGTAATCGTCGGTCATACTCGCTATATAGTCGATAACAATCTGCTCTGGCTGTTCTTCCGTATACGGCTTACTGCGCTTAAAGTACGGCTTGTCAACGTAAGCGATATGGTGGCGGTAGATATAGGAGCTTTCATCGCCTTTCGTAAGGTCGTCCAAAAGCCGTTTAAAGAGCTGTTTCATCATCGGCTTAATCGTATCTTTTTGATATTTTTGCGCAAAGTCGGTCTTGTACACGAGGTTGTAATTGTCGCTCTTTACCTTCTGTAAGTCTTCGAAGTGGCTCTTATCTAACATTATATAGTCCTTGCCGTAGCTGTTTTCGATGACGTTTACGGTAAGGTTGTTCATAATCTGTGCATTGTAGTCGCCCAAGCCCTTTTCGTTGAAATCGCTCTCGCAAAGCAGATGCGCCCTTGCGGCGTCCTGCCTGTCCTTGCCAACGTAGGCGATTATGTCGGATATGCGCACTACGCAACCCTCTAAGGTGTCGGGTACGAGCTTTTTAACTGCAGACTTATCGAGATAGCAGTTCTCTATTATTCGGTCGAATTCTTCAAAGTCTGCCACGGGTTTAGGGCGGTACTTATCAAGCTCCAACTCCCCGTCGTGCGCCGCAATCGAACACAGCGTCTGTAGCGTTATATTATAGGGAAAAATTTTATCCAGCACTCTCACGGAGTGGATATTGTGCGAAAATCTTCTGCCCGTATAATCAAAGGATATGTCGTCCAAAAACCTCTCGCCCGCATGCCCGAACGGGGTGTGCCCTATGTCGTGCCCCAACGCTATCGCCTCTATCAAATCTAAATTAAGATTTAGCGCCGCTCCTATCGTCCTCGCAATGCGGGAAACGAGCTGAACGTGCAGCCCCCGCCTCGTTATATCGTCGTTCTTGTGCAGGGAAAAGACTTGGGTCTTATCTGCGTAGCGGTTATAGTAGGGGCAATTGATTATTTTGTCTATATCCCTGACGAACGGCGGGCGCAGGACGGTGGACCTGTCCCTCGTACAATCCCTGCGCACTGCGGCGGCGTTATCGAACGCAACCTTGGCAAAGGTCAAGCTCTTCTTCTCTTCGGTTATTCTCTTTTCTAATTCGGTTGAAAGTTCTTCGTACATACCGCTATTATAATACCATATTAAATATAAAATGTAAAGAGAGCGGCTTTTATAACGCAGTCGAAAATTTTTTGTTCAAAAGCGTTGACATTTATTTTTAGGTTTGTTAGAATGTAGTTTGCTGTGAATTATGCCGTCGAGCAATTCGGCTCGTGCGTATATAAATATATATGTATGGTCGGGGCTTGCGGCAAAATAAGGCAGACGGATAAATTATGCTTTTTGTGTTCTCCGCATTGTAAGGGTAGTGCGGCAGGATGAAGAAGATATATTCCACAGGTTTTTAAAAACCGAGTAAAAGAAGGAGGAACTACGATGCCCACCATTAACCAGCTTATAAAGCACGGTAGAGAAAAACAGGTTTACAAGAGCAAGTCTCCCATTTTGGATAACTGCCCTCAGAAGCGCGGCGTGTGCCTTTCGGTTACGACTACCACCCCTAAAAAGCCTAACTCTGCAATCCGTAAAATCGCAAGGGTAAGGCTTACCAACAAGCAGGAAGGTACGGTTTATATCCCCGGCGAAGGTCACAACTTGCAGGAGCACTCTTCCGTATTAATCCGTGGCGGACGTGTAAAGGATTTACCCGGCGTTCGTTACCACATCATTCGCGGTGCACTCGATACCGCAGGCGTATCCAAGCGTAAGCAGTCTCGTTCGCTTTACGGCGCAAAACGCCCTAAGTAATTTAAAGACAGTATCGGCTTGAAATTTTAGCCGAATAAAGACGTTTCTCCCTACTTTTCGGAATATATATTTCTTTACCCTTACCGATAAAAGTAGGCAGTATTCGCAGCAAATTACTGCGGAGAAGGTTTGCTACCCCGCAAAATTTAATTGCGGTGGCAAGCATTAGCTTATTTAAAAACCCAAAATAATCAAGGAGGATAAAATTATGCCCAGAAGAGGTAACGTTCCTAAGAGGGACGTATTGCCCGACCCCGTGTACGGCAGCAAGGTAGTAACCAAGCTCGTCAACCAGATTATGTACGACG
>JBJFAF010000152.1:0-2320 GCA_051887755.1 Candidatus Coproplasma sp. | reverse complement strand
GAAACCTTCTGAACGTTTGCCTTAAAGGTCCTTCTCGTTCTTCTCTTGGAGTGGCTTACGTTGTTGCCGGTGGTCTGACCCTTACCGCATACGCTACATACTCTTGACATATCGTTATCCTCCTGTACAGGTGTATTTCAAAGGTTAAAAATAACGCTATCCGTTTGAATAGCTAAATTATAATATCACCTATTATTAAAAAAATCAATCAAAAACGGGTATGGGTTGAAATATTTTTACGTTTATTTAATATATTTAGTGTTAGTAATAACAAAATAGAGCAAAATATATCAAACTACTTGCAAAATATGTAAAAAGGGGTTAAACTTATTATATATGGTCAGGGAAACCCCTTGGTCAAAAGGATTGTCTTATGTCGGTAAATACCAGCAACGTATACGGTAAAATATCTATATCCGATTTAGCCATAGCAAAGGTGGCGGCAAACGCCGCACTTGAGTGCTACGGCATCGTGGACACCGTCTCCCGCCGTCTGTCGGACTCTATTTCCGAGCTACTTAAAAGGCAGAACGACGGAAAGGGCGTCAAGGTCACCACTAACGGGGATAGAATTTTTATTGACGTAAACGTAATAATCAAATACGGCGTTTCGATAAACGCAGTCGCAGAAAGCCTTAAAGAGGCAATTAAATATAAGGTTGAAAAGTTTACGGGTATGATAGTAGATACCGTAAATGTAAACATAATCGGGGTTAAACTTTAAGCAATTTCAGTTTAACTCTCTTTTCGTTTGTCATTTTATTTTGCGGCAGTTTTTCCGTATTTTCAAAACACTATAAATATAATACAACAGAGAGAAAAAATATTATTTCCGTGGTAAAAGGGCAAAAGCCGTTAAAGCCACAAGAGGAAACTTAAATGCAGAAAACAGTCAACAGTACCGAATTCCGTAAAATGGTTGCATCCGGTGCAAGAATGCTTGAAATAAACAGGGCTAAGATAGACGCATTGAACGTCTTTCCCGTTCCCGACGGCGACACGGGTACTAATATGTCGCTCACTTTGCAGTCCGCAGTCAAGGAGATGAACGCCTGCTCTTCTAACCGCTTTCAGGAAATTTGCGATTCCGTTTCAAAGGGTGCGTTAAGGGGCGCAAGGGGCAACTCGGGCGTTATATCCTCTCAGATTTTTAGGGGCATTTGCTCCGTCTTGAGGGAGTGTAAAGAGAATTTCGACACCAAGACCTTCGCAAAGGCGCTTGAGAACGGCACTAAGGTTGCGTACTCCGCCGTATCTATTCCCAAGGAAGGTACGATTTTAACCGTCGTCAGACTTATGAGCGAATCGGCGTCTAAGCTTGCGTCTAAGAATAAAGACGTCGGCGAATTTTTAAAGGCGCTCATTGCCGTCGGCGACGAGGCTTTGGCGCAGACGCCCGAGCTTTTGCCCGTTTTAAAGAAGGCGGGCGTCGTGGATTCCGGCGGTATGGGTCTTATGACCATAATGCGCGGTTTCCTCGCTGCAATAACGGGTGAAGATATAGGTACCGACTCTATGCCCACCGAGGCGCAGGAGAGCGTAAAAGAACCCGATTTCGACGACAATTCGGACATTATCAACCTCGATTTGGGCGATATTGAGTTCGCATATTGCACGGAATTTTTCGTTATCAACTTAAAGCCGCAGACGACGCTTGCCGACATCGATAAGCTTAAGGAAAAGCTTATGGGCATAGGCGACAGCGTAATCTGTATCGGAGATTTGGAATTTATTAAAGTTCACGTTCACACCAACACCCCCGGCGTTGCGCTGACCTATGCGCTTGAGCTTGGCGAGCTTGACAGGATAAAAATCGAGAACATGCTTGAAGAAAACCGTCAGCTTAAGAAAAAGCTCGAGGCAGAGAAGAAGGAGATGGGCATGCTTGCCATCTGCGCAGGCGAGGGCTTGAGCGAGATATTCAAGGATTTGATGGTGGACAGGGTTATTGAAGGCGGGCAGACTATGAACCCCTCCGCTCAGGATATTGCAGACGCAGTACAGAAGATTAATGCGTCCAACGTATTCGTGTTCCCCAACAACTCGAACATCATTCTTGCGGCAGAGCAGGCGAAAGGGCTTGTAAACAACCGTATAATCCACGTTATCCCTACCAAAAACGTACCTCAGGGCTTTGCGGCTGCGCTTGCGTTCAACCCCGAAGAGAGCGTACCCGAAAACAAGACGAATATGACCCACGCAATCGACAACGTTGCGGCAGGTCAGGTGACGTATGCGGTGCGCAATACGACTATGAACGGCTTTAAGCTTCAGCAGGGCGACATAATCGGTCTTAACTCCAAGAAGATTTTGGCAAAGG
>JBJFAF010000151.1:0-2334 GCA_051887755.1 Candidatus Coproplasma sp. | reverse complement strand
GCTATAAGCGGCGAATACTTTTTAAGCTGCTTTAACACCCTTTTCATAGTCTTTTTGCTATTAACTTTTTTTACAGTCTTTTTCATATTACACCCCTTCCCCGTTTCCGTACTGAGACGAGTGTATTTCTTTATAGACTTCGCAGGACGCTAAAAGCTCTTCGTGCGTGCCTTTTCCTACGAGCTTGCCGCCGTCTAAAACCAAAATTTTATCGGCAAAACGGACGGAACTCGTGCGCTGCGATACGATAAACACCGTAGGGTTATAATCGAGCGAACGCAGATTTTTCCTGAGCTTTGCGTCCGTTGCATAGTCGAGTGCGGAGGCGCTGTCGTCTAAGATAAGCACCTTAGGTTTTTTAACGAGCGCACGGGCAATCGTCAATCTCTGCCTTTGACCGCCCGAAAAATTCTTGCCGCCCTGCTCTACTTCTTCGTCTAAACCGTCGGGCTTAGAAGAAACCACGTCGGTTGCACAGGCAAGCTCTACTGCGGAATTAATATCTTCATCGGTAGCGTTTTCGTTGCCCCATTTGATATTATCACGAATAGTGCCTTTAAACAATATGGCACGCTGAGGGACGACGCCGCACATATTGCGCAAATTTTCGTCGCCAACCGAATTGACGTTTACGCCGTTTATAAGTATTTCCCCTTCGCTCGCATCGTAAAAGTGTGGAATTAAATTTACCAAAGTACTCTTGCCCGAGCCCGTGCCGCCTATTACCCCCACCGTTTCGCCTGCGTCTACCTTAAAGGATATACCGCTAAGGGCATCAGAACCGCCGCCCCCGTAGCGCATTGCAACGTCGTTAAACTGAATAAAGGGCACGCCCTCCTTGCTCTCTGCGGGTTGAATTTCCCCGTGCTTTAAAGCAGGGGTCATCTTTAATACGTCCTTTAACCTGCCTGCGCACGCAAAGCACTTCGTTACGGTGATTATAAGATTTGCAAGCTTGATAAGCTCTACGAGCACCTGCGTCATATAGTTGTAAAGCGCAATCACTTGCCCCTGCGTTAAAACGCCGCCGTCGACCTTAAGTCCGCCGACATAGATTAAGACAATTATGCCCACGTTGATTACCGCATAGGTCAAAGGATTCATAAGGGCGGAAATTCTTCCCACGAACTTCTGCGACTTGGTCAGCTTATCGTTGCGTTTTTTAAACTCTTCGATTTCGCCGTCCTCTTTGCAGAAGGCACGCACCACCCTTGAACCTACGAGCGTTTCCCTCGTTGCGGCGGTAACCTTATCCAAATCGCCCTGCGTCTTTCTGTACATAGGAATGGTGACGAGCATTATGGCGAAAACGATAATAAACAGCACGGCTATCGTAACCGCAAACACTATTCCCGCCGTAGCGTTAATAATAAACGCTAAAATCATTGCGCCGAACACGATAAAAGGCGAACGCATAAACAGGCGAAGAACGAGGTTTACGCCCGTCTGCACCTGATTTACGTCGCTTGTCATACGAGTAATCAACGCCGAAGTGCCAAGCCCGTCTATTTCGTAATAGGAGAGCGATTGAATTTTTTTAAAGAGGTCGCTGCGAAGCTCTTTTGAAAAGCCCACCGCCGCTTTTGCCGCAAAGTACTGTGCGGACACTGCGCTTATAAGCCCAACTACGCCGAGCGCAACCAAAATAAGACAGGCAAAGACGACGTAGCGAGTGCCTTCGGCAGCAGTTGCGCCGCCTGCAGTTACAACGTTGATTTTGTCTACCATCGCCGCAACGATTATGGGTATGAGCAATTCAAAGCTCGCCTCCAACAACTTGAACAGCGGAGCGAGTACGCTTTGCAATTTATAATGCTTTAAGTACTTAAGCAAATCTTTCATACTGTAAAATTATAGCAAAGTATAAAATAAAAATCAAACCCGTAACCCTACTTATTTGCATTTATTGATATTAACTGCTAAAATAATTGTATGGCTTACGAAATTTATTTGAAAAAAGGCGAAGAGAAGAGAATTATTGCAGGGCACAGTTGGGTTTATGCCAACGAGGTTGCTAAAATCGAGGGAAAGGATAAAAACGGTTCGCTTGCCTCTGTTTTTGCCCACGACGGCAGATTTATCGGCAAGGGCTATATCAACCACGCCTCCAAAATATTAGTGCGTATCTTTATAAGAAACAACGCCGAGGACAACGAGGAATATTACCTTAACGCAATAAATAAGGCTAACGACTACCGCAAAAAGCTCGGCTACGACAACTGCTACAGAATGGTGTTTGCGGAAGCCGACAACTTGCCTGCCTTGATTGTAGACAGGTACGGCGATTACCTCGTTATGCAATGCCTCTCCCTCGGAATTGACAGGAGGAAACAG
>JBJFAF010000150.1:0-9671 GCA_051887755.1 Candidatus Coproplasma sp. | reverse complement strand
TAAATTTCCAACTGCACGGCGTGAGATATGCAGGGGATAGATTCGCCCTGCCCCGACGACACTGTCGAGAGCAACGCACCCGTTGCGGCGAATAAAACCTTGCGGAATTTAAGCTGTTTCATTCTCGTATAGACGTAGGAATTGAAAACCACCGCACTACAGCCCGCACCGCTTCCGCCTTGAAATTCGTCCTCTATTACCTTATAGATGATTTCGCCGCAGTCGACGTGCTTTTCAGATATATCAAACCCCTTTTCCCAACACAAATCTTTTAATATACGAGAGCCTAACGCACCCAAATCGCCCGATAAAATCAGGTCGTAATCGTCGGGCTCCGTGCCCGTGTCCTTAAAGTGGGAAATGAGCGTATCCGCACAGGCGGGTGCCATTGCCGCACCCATATTGTTTACGTCGGTCACGCCGTAGTCCACGACCTTACCCATAGTGCCGTTTACGATTTTTACGCCGTCGCCGCAATTCGATATTAAACTCGCACCAGCCGCCGTTACCGTCCATTGCGATTGCGGAGGTCGGGTCGTGCCCTGTTCCAACGGGTAGCGATACTGCCTCTCTGCGCTTGCAAAATGACTGCCCGTCGCCGCCACGGCGTTTTTGCAATAGCCGGCGTTGACCATAGCCGCCGCAAGCAAAATGCTCTCGCTCATAGTAGAGCAAGCCGAATACACGCCTAAAAACGGTATATTGAAATCCCTTGCGGCGAACGAAGCTGAAATAATTTGGTTCAACAAGTCACCCGAAAAGAGCACGTCTACCTGCTCTCGTTCAAGCCCTGCGTTTTTGATTGCCCCGTCTATGACGGTGGACAGCATTTTACATTCGGCTTTTTCAAAAGTGCTTTCGCCGAACATATCGTCGTCGAGAGCCCTCTCGACGTAACTGCCTATTATGCCGCTGCACTCCTTCGTCCCCGCCACCGACGAGGTTGAAACTATCTTAGGCGCATTATAAAAAAATACCGTCCTGCCTTTTTTTTTAGGTTGGTTGACCATAGCTGATAAAAAAATCTCCCTTTCGCCTTAGTTTTTGCAACGAAAGAGAGATTTATACTTTATTTGGTTTTGTAGCTTTAATTACGTCTTATTCAAACTTATCGTAATTCAACGCCTTGGCGTGGGTCGCTTTAAGGTAGTTTAAAAACGCCTTGCAGGACGAGTATATCTCGTTATACGCCCTTTCGAAATCGTTCGTGTACCAAGGGTCGTCGATGATGATTTTTTCGGGTAGGAAATGACCTAACAGATAAATCTTGTCCGCATACCCCGTACCCGCTAAAGAGAGCAGGCTTGCAAAGTTGGATTTATCCATACAGAGAACGTAGTCTGCGTTTTTAATCTCCGATAGGGTTATCTGCCTTGCACGGTGAGTGAAATTATAGCCCTTATTTTTAAGCGTCCTTGCCGCAGGAGGATACACGGGGTTGCCCTGCTCACAGTCGGAAGTGGCGTACGAGGAAATATTAAAGGAATAGGTCAGCCCCTCTTCCTCTACCATTCTTTTGAAAATCGCCTCCGCCATCGGCGAGCGGCAGATGTTGCCGAGGCAGACGAAAACTACGTTAAACATCAATCGCCCAACTTAGTCTTCTTTATTGATAGCCCGACGGGCTGATAGCTTTCGATATAGTCTAACGCATCGTCGGCGTCCTCGGTAAATTCGTACAATTCCTTACAGCGGTGAGTTATAAACTTTTCGTCGCAGGAATGGTTTAAAAACTCCTCCAAAATATCGTAGTAGCCGTCTATATCGTAAAAGACGATTGCTTTATCGAAACGGTTGAGCTGTTTTAAGGTGATGACCTCGAACATCTCTTCAAACGTGCCTACGCCGCCGGGGACGATAATGAATGCGTCGGCAGAGTCCTCCATAATGCTCTTGCGCTCCGCCATGGTCTTTGTGTAGACTGTTTCGTCGCACTCTTCGTACAGCAGTTCGACCCCCTCTTCCTTGAAAAAGCGGGGGACGACGCCCTTAATATAGCCGCCGCAACGCTTGACGCCTCTCGCAACCGCACCCATCAGCCCCGTAGAGCCGCAGCCGAATACTAAAGAATGTCCACGCTTTGCAAGCTTTTCACCGAGCTCTTCAACGGCTTTTATATATTTTTCGTCTATATGTGCGCTCGCCGCACCGAAAACGCAAATTCTCATAATAACTCCGTAATAATCGTTGTAAAGTACTGCTTAATTATACAACCGTTTCTAAAAGTTGTCAACGCCTGAATTTTTAAGCCGTACTTTGACACAGCATAATATGAAATTCAAGTAAAAGTAGTTACGGGTTTTAAACTTTCGTACCGCCGTTATTTTTAGGCAGTTCGGGTATGAACCTGCTCTCTAACCTTACCGAATTTAAATAGGCTAAATCGCCGCTTAGGTTGAATTTTAAATATTTAGCCACCAAAACCTGACGGGTTGCGTTGTATTTTTTGTTTAGCGCAAAGTCGCCGTACTTAGTATCGCCCAATACGGGACAGCCTATAAACGACAGGTGCGCCCTGATTTGGTGAGTTTTGCCCGTATGCAATATAACTTTTACGAGCGCATAGTCGCCGTAAGATTTGACCACCTCGTAATCGGTTTTAATGAGCGATGCGTTTGCGTTTGGCGACGAATAAATGCGAACCGACGAGGTTTTTTCGTCCTTAGAAAGAAATGCGGTCAGCTGTGCCGAAGGCTTTTTAAAGGCGTTTTTGGCAAGGCATAGATAGACCTTTTCCACCTCCCTCTGCTTAAACGCCTGAACGAGCCCGTCCTGCACGGCGGGGGACTTTGCTAAAATTATTAGCCCGCAGGTATTCCTATCCAACCTGTGTACGGGGTAGGGTGCGGCGGAGTTAAGCTCGCAAAACAGCCCCTCGCTTGAAACTCCGCTCAATTTATCTGCGACGAGGACGTTTTCGTCCTCGTAAACGATAAAGTGCGAGGGCTTGTCCTCCTGCGATTTCGTGGTGTAAAAGGTCACTTCGTCGCCAGAAAACACGGGGCAATCGCTTTTCTGCTTTACGCCGTTTATGCGTATATCACCCTTTTTAATTAGCGAATTGAACGCAAAACTGCCCTGCGGATAGGTTGCGTCCGCAAAGGCTTTTAGCGTTGAGTTTTCCGTGACCTTAAAAGTTTTCATAGTAAAATAATTATAAAATACGTTATGTACGCCGCCGCAAAGGCGAAAATTAATTGAATAGCGTTATAAAAAAGCGTGCGCTTAAAGCCGATTTCCTTAACAGAAGCAGCAAACGCCGATATACAGGCAGGGCAGCATAGGAAGAATACGCAGATAGCAACCGTCGGCGCAAGCGAAAGGCTGAGTCCGCTCGGATATAACAGCGCAACAGTTGCGGCAACGTTTTCCTTAGCGGCAAAGCCCGTAAGTGCGGCGTAGGCTATGCGCCAGTCGGTTATGCCCATAGGGTAGAAAAGATAGCATATAAGCCGTGAAAAGCCGCCCGCTATGCTCTCCTCGGCAGAGCAGAAGCCGTTTACAAACGAAAAATGAGACAAGAACCAACTTATAACGCAAAACGCAAAGACATACGTCGTCACCTTGATTATAAACGATTTTAATTGAAAATACAACTTTTTTAGTACGGTCAGCGCATTTGGCAGGGCTATGGGCGTGACTTCGGAAATCAGCCCCTCCCTATTCCCCTTTAAAATTGCAGAGGCTGCGATTGCAAGCGCAACACCGCCGAAATATAAAAGGCAGATTGCGGGAAAGGGGTTTTTGAACAGCGGCGAGAGAAAAGTTAAAAACACGGGGGTCTTTGCGCCGCAGGGAATAAAAGGCAGTACGGCAATCGTCTTGCGGCGGGAGCTCTCCTCCGAAAAGCCTCTCGTGGTGGAGATTGCCGCCGCCGTACAGCCAAAGCCCGACACGAGCGAAAAAGCCGCCCTGCCAGACAGCCCCGCCTTTTGAAACAATCCGTCGGTTACGAACGTTAATGCGGAAGATATGCCGCTTTCGTCCAACAAAATCAGCGTAAGATAGAGTATAGCAAGTTGTGGAATAAAGGACAATACTCCGCCTACACCCCCAACTATGCCGTCGCAAATAAACGACGAGAGCATAGGGTTGGATATGGCTTTGGAAAGCGAAATAGATAGCTTGTCGCACAAAAGACTTTCTAACCACTCTTTTGCAATTGCCCCCAACATATGCGGCGAGAAAGTAATATAAAATATTAAAACTAACGCCGCTATATAGAAAATACTTGCGAAAAACTTGTTATAAAATAGCTTTTCGGCTTTAGAAATTTTGCAATTGCCCCCGTAATATGCGCTATCTAACGCAATTTGGGCAGGTTCGGTGCGATTTTGTAGACCCCCTACTATGCCCTGTTTAACAGCTTTTACCGCAGTATACACGGTTACGCCCAACAGCTTTTCTAAGGCGGAGACGTTGACCCAACCGCCTCGCCTTTTAAGCAGGTTAATCTTTGTAAGATACACCGCAGTATGCGGATTGGACTTGATTATCCTTTTCGCAAGGTTGATAGAAGAAGGCAAGGTCGTTGCGTCAACGACGCATATTACGGCGTTGGCGTTTAAAATTGCCTGCGTGGCGGAGTCCTCCTCTAAGGTGTAGGCGTCGAACGAATAACTGCCGGGCACGTCCGTATAGGTTATTCCACCGACCGTCTTTTTATAGGGCGCAGTCGTAACGCCGTGAAAATTGCCCGTTCGGCGGTGGCTGTGTGTTAAGGCGTTGAACAGCGTCGTCTTGCCTGCGTTTGGATTGCCCGCTAAAACAACGTTATACTCGCTCTTTACGGCTGTCGTAGCCTTCTTTACCTTAAACATTGCTCCACCTCTATCCGCTCGGCAACCGCCGCTCTTAAGGCAATTCGGTTGTATCCGCATAGAATAAGCACGCTTGAGTTGAATAGCGAATAGCCGATAACGGTAATCTTCGCACCCTTGACAACCCCGAGCGAGCGAAGCCTTTGCCCTGCCGCGCCGTCAATTTTTACCGCCTTAATATTTGCCAACTGCCCTTTTTTCAAAATAAAAACGCCCATAGAATAAACTATGAGCGTTGGTTTTTATTTATGCGGCAAATCGACCTTAAAGCTTATAACTTAATTAAGGTTACGACCGCCTTATCGGAATTGACTGAAATTTCCTTGACAAAGCCCTCTTTCGTCCCCTCTTCCACCTTGCTTGCAAGCACGGCGGGGGCAAAGTTAGCCTTCTTCAACACCTCGTTGAGCTTGCCCTCTGCGGTGTAGTAAATTTCAATTCTGTCGGTGACTTCAAAGCCCGCCTCTTTCCTCATATTCTGAATTTTGGAAATCAACTCACGCTCTACGCCCTCAAAGATAAGCTCTTCGGTCAAGGTCGTATTGAGCGCAACGGTTATGCCCTTGTCTGCGGCGGCGACGAAGCCCGACGCACTTTCGGTGAAAATCTGCAAATCTTCTTCCGTCAAGACTACGTCTATTTCGGCTATCGTAAAGGTACCGCCGTTTTTAACCGCATTAACCACTTCGGTTGCGTTGCAGTTTGCTAAAAACTGTGAAATCGCACCGAGCTTTTTGCCGTACTTAGGACCTAAGGTCTTGAGCTGAGGCTTTAACTTGTAGGAGATATACTTGGTTGCGTCGTCCGCCATCTTTAAGGCTTTAACGTTCAACTCGTCCAAAATAACCGAGGTTTCCTCCTCCGAGAGCGAGAACGCACGATGTGTTACCACCACCATTTCCGAAAGGGGCTGACGGTTTTTAACGTTGCCTGCGTTACGGGCGGCACGACCTAACACGACTATATCCATAACGCCGTCCATTGCCTTTTCAAGCTCGACGTCGATATAGTCCTCTTCAGCCTTGGGGAACGAGCATAGGTGAACAGACTTGGGTGCGTCTTTATAGAACTGAGGCACTAAGTTTAGGTACATCATCTCGGTGATAAAGGGCGTGTAGGGCGCACTGATTTTGGAGAGCGTTACGAGGCAGTGATAGAGCGTGGTGTACGCCGCCGCCTTGTCCTCCGTCATATCGCTAACCCAGTAGCGTTCCCTGCCCCTCCTTATATACCAATTGGAAAGAATATCCACAAACTCCTGTAAAGCACGGGAGCTTTCGGTGATTTCGTATTTTTCCAAATCTTCGTCGACAAGCTTTATAAGCGAGTTGAGCTTGCTTAAAATCCACTTGTCCATAAGCGAGAGCTTGCAGTCCTTTAATGCATATTTAGACGGGTCGTACTTGTCGATTTCGGCGTACAGGGTGAAGAATGCGTACGCATTCCAGAGCGTGCCGATATATTTGCGCTGAACTTCGCTCACGGCGTCTTCGTAGAACCTCGAAGGCAACCAAGGTGCGGAGCTAGTATAGAAATACCAACGGACAGCGTCTGCGCCTTGCTTGTCGAGCACCGTCCAAGGGTCGACGACGTTGCCCTTGTGCTTGGACATCTTTATGCCGTTTTTATCGTTAACGTGCCCTAAAACTATGCAGTTTTTAAAGGGCGCTTTGCCGAACAAAATCGTGTTGATGACGAGCAGAGTATAGAACCAACCCCTCGTCTGGTCAACCGCCTCCGAAATGAAATCGGCGGGGAAGGTCTTTTCAAACGTCTCCTTGTTTTCAAAAGGGTAGTGATACTGCGCAAAGGGCATTGAGCCTGAGTCGAACCAGCAGTCGATAACTTCGGGCGTTCTCTTCATCTTGCCGCCGCACTTGGGGCAGGTGCAGGTTAAATCGTCCAAATACGGTCTGTGCAGTTCGATATCCTTATCGGGAGCGAGCCCGCACTTTTCCTTAAGCTCGGCTTTAGAGCCGATGACCTCGATTTCTCCGCAGTCGGGGCAGACCCAGACGGGCAGGGGCGTGCCCCAGTACCTGTCGCGGGAGAGACCCCAGTCGATGACGTTTTCCAAGAAGTTGCCCATACGCCCCTCTTTAATGGTGTCGGGCATCCAGTTGACCGAGCGGTTGGAGGCGATTATATCGTCCTTGACCTTTGTTACCGCAATGAACCAGCTTGAACGGGCGTAGTACAAAAGGGGCGTGTCGCAACGCCAGCAGTGGGGATAGTCGTGCTCGAAGGGAACGACCTTAAAGAGCGAACCCTCCGCCTCTAACCTTTCGATTATAGACTTATCCGCCTTTTTAGCGAATATGCCGTTTAAGCTATTAAATCTCTCGTCGAAACAGCCTCTCTCGTTTACGAGCTGAACGACGGGGAGGTCATACCTCTTACCCACCTTATAGTCGTCCTCGCCGAACGCAGGCGCAATGTGGACTACGCCCGTGCCGTCACCCATAGTTACATAGGTATCGCACACGACGTAGTGCGCCTTATAGGGGTTTGCGGCGGGGGAAATTCTTGCAACTTCCGCAGTGGTTTCGGGGAACAGGGGCTGATAAGCTAAGCCCTCCCACTCTCTGCCGAGCTTTTTATCCACGACTTCGTATTCTTCGAAGAATTTAGAGACGAGCGCCTCGGCAAGTATATAGTTGACGCCGTCCGCCTTGATTTCGACGTAGGGCTCGTCGGGGTTCATACACAGGGCTACATTGGAGGGCAAAGTCCAAGGCGTAGTCGTCCAAGCGAGGATATAGCGGTTTTCGCAGTCCTTGACTTTAAAGCGTGCAACGACCGAATTTTCCTTGACGAGCTTATAGCCTTGAGCCACCTCGTGAGAGGACAGCGCCGTTCCGCAACGGGGGCAATAGGGTACGATTTTATGACCTTTGTAGAGCAACCCCTTTTCGTGCATCTGCTTTAAAGCCCACCACTCCGACTCGATATACTTGTCGTCGTAGGTGACGTAGGGGTTATCCATATCTACCCAATAACCCACTCTGTCGCTCATCTTTTCCCACTCGCTCTTATACTTCCAGACCGACTGCTTACACTGCTTTATAAAGGGTTCGATGCCGTACCTTTCAATCTGGGGCTTGCCGTCGATGCCCAAGGTCTTTTCAACCTCAAGCTCTACGGGCAGACCGTGGGTATCCCAACCGGCTTTACGCAGAACGTGGAAGCCCTTCATGGTCTTGTAACGGGGGATAATGTCCTTCATAACCCTCGTTAAAATGTGACCGATGTGGGGTTTTCCGTTTGCGGTAGGGGGGCCGTCGTAGAACGAGAACTCCTCTCCGCCTTCGTTTACCTGTACACTCTCTTCAAAAATTCCGTTCTCCTTCCAGAACGAAATTATCTCTTTTTCCCTCTCGACGAAGTTTAAAGACGTGTCTACCTTCTTGTACATATTCAACCTCTTGAAAATATATTTACAAAGCTATAAAAATAGGGCGTCCATATATTTTGGACACCCTTTATATACTGATATAAACCGTGTTTATAAACCACCAAAACAAACCGTCATTTGCCGTAACTTGTAACGGGTTACGAATCCGCATACCCTTACTCGTCGCCTTTGGGGGTACGGGCTGAAAGGTGATATCCGCCTTGACCGACTTGCTCTCTTGCACCGAACGAAAGCTCTCTGAAAAGCCATTCTTCAAGGGGCGTTGTCCTTTGTATGCGCCTTTGAATTCAATTGTAGCTATATTATACAAAAATGCAAAAAAAATGTAAAGCGATTTTTGCTTGATTTAATAGCGCAATCTTTTAAAGCTTGATTGCCGCTTTGGCGTTTACGCTTAAGGGTGAGAAATTACCTGCAAGGTACTGACTTAACCCCTCTGCCGCTATCATTGCGGCGTTGTCCGTACAATAACGTTTGGTGGGCAAAACGAGCTTTAAGCCCGCACTTTGACAGGCGTTTGTAAGCTGAGAGCGCAGATAGTCGTTTGCGACCACGCCGCCGCCTGCCGTAACGCAAGTTACGCCTTTATATAGGGCGCACTCTACCGTCTTTTTAACGAGTGGGTCGATTGCCGCTTTTTGGAAGGACGCCGCAACGTCACCGCCGTTTATCTCCTGCCCCTTTTGCGCAGCGTTGTGCGCATAATTTATAACCGCCGTCTTTAACCCGCTATATGAAAAGGTCAAGCCGTCCGAACGCCTTACGAGTGCGGAGGGAAAATCTATCGTAGCCCTGCCGTTTTGCGCCATACGCTGTACGTTAGGACCGCCGGGGTAGGGTAAACCCAAAACCCTTGCGACCTTATCGAACGCCTCGCCGCAGGCGTCGTCGCAAGTTCCGCCTAAAACTTCCGCCTCCAAATACGATTTGGTGTGCAATATCGCCGTGTGACCGCCGCTTGCAAGCAATGTTATAAAGGGCGGTTTTAAATCTTCGTCAACAAGATACGCCGCCGCCATATGCCCTCGAACGTGGTTTACCGCAATGAGCGGAATATTGTTTGCATAAGCGAACGCCTTTGCAAAGGACAGCCCGACGAGGAGCGCACCCAACAGCCCCGCACCGTACGTTACGGCGACTGCGTCGACTTCGTTGGGGGATATTCCCGCATCTTTCAAGGCTTGAGATACTACCTCGTCCACAGCGTCGGTGTGAGCTCGGCTTGCGATTTCAGGCACGACGCCGCCGTATAAAGCCTGTTCCGACGCAGACGAAATAATTCTGTCGGCAAGGATTTTCCTGCCCCTTATTATTGCGCAAGCCGTTTCGTCACAGCTCGATTCGATACCTAAAATTACAGGTTCGGGCTTGATTGTGTAGTTTGACAAATCGTACATAGTAATTTTTTAACGTAAGATATTAATGCGCCGTATAGA
>JBJFAF010000149.1:0-2348 GCA_051887755.1 Candidatus Coproplasma sp. | reverse complement strand
GGATAGTAGATGCGTTAAAGCGTGGTCAAGGCAACGAACCGACCTTAGTTTTTAAATCTTTTTCAGAAGAGGAAGAGGGCGGGGTAAGTCTTTCGTTCAGCCCTGAAGACGCACTTATCAACAGCGAAGAGAGCCGAGAGCTTACTGAAACTATGAAATCTTCGCTCTCTAAATTAGAGCTTAAGGCGATAGAGGCATATGTAGAGGGTGCGACGATGAACGAAATTGCGTCTACGCTCGGCTTGACGTATAAACAGTTAGATAATGCGCTTTCTCGTGCAAAGAGTAAGCTTAAAAGTATCCGCAAAAAATTATAAAGGGGGCAAAGATGGCGTACCTTGCGTTTTATCGTGCCTTCCGCCCTACGACCTTTGATACGGTCGTAAGGCAGGAGCATATAGTAAAAATCTTAAAAAACCAAATAGAGACGGGCAAAATAGGTCACGCCTATCTTTTTTGCGGACCGAGGGGGACGGGTAAAACCACTCTTGCTAAAATTTTTGCAAGGGCAATAAACTGCGAAAACCCCGTAGACGGTTCACCCTGCGGCAAATGTGAAACGTGCAAAGCGCTTGCAAGCGGTGCGTCGCTTGATATTTCCGAAATAGACGCCGCATCTAATAACGGCGTGGACGAAATGCGAGACTTGAGGGAAAAGGTGCAATATCCCCCCGTAAACGGCAAATATAAGGTCTATATAATAGACGAGGTGCATATGCTCTCAGCGTCGGCGTTCAACGCAGTTTTAAAGACGTTGGAAGAACCCCCTCGTCACGCAGTGTTCATACTTGCGACAACTGAACCGCAGAAAATACCAGCAACCATACTTTCTCGCTGTATGCGTTTTGATTTCAAGCTCATTCCACAGTCCGATTTGGAGGGGCTCATTAAGAGCGTATTCGACAGGACGGAAAAAGAGTACGAAGAGGAGGCGGTTGCGGCGATTGCAAGGGCGGGCAACGGCAGTGCGAGGGACAGTTTGTCAATTGCCGATATGTGTGCGTCATATTCTCAAGGCAAGCTTACCTACGAGGACGTAAATACCGTATTAGGTAAAGCCGATTTCTACTCCGTTGCGGACGTCGTATCTGCAATTATAGCACATGATGGCGGTAAGACGCTGTCCTGTGCGGAAAGCGTTCTTTCTACGGGCAAGGGCGTAGGTGTACTGCTTAGAGATTTGCTCAATTTTTTAAATAATCTCGCAATAGTTAAAACCTGTAGAGATGCGGAAAAAATCTTAAATATACCCAAGGCGCAGTACGACAAAATCAAAGCTATTGCGGACAGTGCGGACGGGCATACGATTTTGCGGGCTACCGAATTGCTTGCAAAAGCCGAAGGCGATATGCGCTTTACGGTAGACGCCCGCATAACGTTGGAGACGGCTCTTTTAAAGGCGGCAATTCCCTCCTCCGACTACGATATAGAGGCGTTGCTCGCCCGTATCGAAAAGTTGGAAAGGCAGGTCAGGGAGGGGGTAAAGGTAAGTATTCAACCTCAACCTGCCGTAACCTACTCTCAACTCGACCAAACCAAAGCTTACGAAAAGCCCGTCGGTTCGGTTGCAAAGGCTGAGACTAAAGAAGAAATAAAAGAACCCGCAAGTCAGAGCTTATCTGACTTTGACGACAGTTCACCTTTTGACAGCGCTATGCCTACTTTATCTTCCGATACGGCGGAAAATAACGCAGTCAAGCAAGAGATAGAGAATAAGCAGGAGCAGGGCACGCTCTTTGAAAGCGCACCCGCACCTAATAAAATAGGTTCGCTGTCAGATGCGGACAAGACGACGATGTTCGGCAGGTTTATAAAGCTCTTCCGCACGACGAAACGCAACGCCGTCCTCTTTACTCTATGTATGGATTTAGAGAGCTTTTTCGAGGGCGATACCTTCGTGCTCGTGACCGAAGTCGAGGCGGTGTATAAGTCCTTATGCAGAGAGGACAACAGGCAATACGTTGCCGAGGCGTTGCAGAGCTTGGGCGTATTTTCGTTCGATATACGCCTAAAGGCAAAGGGCGCAGACAAATACGAGGCGGCGATTAGCGAACTTCGTAACAATTTCGACGGAATAGATATAGATATAAAATAACGAAATTTTTTGGAGGCATTATATGGCTTATAGGGGCGGAAACAACGGCGGCATGCAGAATATGATGAAACAGGCTCAGAAAATTCAAGAGCAGATGCAGCTTGCCGAACAGGAATTAGAGGAGATGGAAGTACTCGGCTTTTCAGGCGGAGGCGAAGAGGGCGACGAAACGGTATGCGTTTATATGAACGGTAAAAAGGTCATAAACGGCATAGAGTTCGGCAGTAAGATTTCCGAGATGGTCGACCTCTCC
>JBJFAF010000148.1:0-9787 GCA_051887755.1 Candidatus Coproplasma sp. | reverse complement strand
ATCTTTTCAAAGGCACATACCCATTTATATTAAAAAAACATCAACTTAAAAAGGAAAAACGTATGAAGAATTTTGTATTTATTTCACCCAACTTTCCCGAAACGTATTGGCGTTTTTGCAGGGAACTCAAGAACAACGGCTTTAACGTTTTAGGTATCGGCGATTGCGAGTACTTCAATCTTTCCGAAAACTTAAGGAGCTCGCTCACCGAATATTATAAAGTTTCGTCCTTGGAAAATTACGACGAAGTTTATCGTGCCGTTGCGTTCTTCACATTCCGCTACGGCAAGATTGACTGGCTTGAGAGCAATAACGAATATTGGTTGGAGAGGGACGCAATGCTCCGCACCGACTTTAATATCTGCTCGGGCTTTAAAATAGAGGATATGCCCAAAGTCAAGTACAAGTCCAAGATGAAAAAGTACTACGAAAAGGCGGGCATTAAGGTTGCCAAGTACTGCATTGCCAAGGACGAGGCTACCTGCAAGAAGTTCATTAAGGAGGTGGGCTACCCCGTAATCGTCAAGCCCGACAACGGCGTAGGTGCAAACGACACGCATAAAATTTCATCGGATAAAGAGCTTACCGCTTTCTTTAAAAACAAGCTCCCCGTATCCTACATAATGGAGGAATATATTCAAGCGGAGGTCAACTCCTACGACGCAATCGTAAACAGCAAGGGCGAACCCATTTTCGAGACGGGCAATGTCACCCCCACGTCGCTTATGGATGTCGTTAACACGGGCGACAGCTCTATCTTCTACATATTGAACGAGCCCTTCGATGACGTTAAGGACGCAGGCAGAAGGGTGTTGAAGGCGTTCGGCGTAAAGTCCCGTTTCGTTCACTTTGAATTTTTCCGCCTGACCTGCGACCAACGCATAGGCAAGAAGGGCGAAGTTATAGCGCTTGAAGTCAATATGCGTCCCTCGGGCGGTATTTCCCCCGATATGATGAACTATGCAAACTCCACCGACGTATACAAAATTTGGGCGGATATGATTGCGTACGATTCCACCTTAGTAACTACGGGCGAAAAGTACTACTGCGGTTTCTGCGGAAGAAGGGACGGCAAGAACTATCAGTATATGGAACAGGATATACGAGATAAATTCGGTGCAGGCATAAAGGCTGTGGGCAGAGTGCCCAAGGCTTTGTCGGGCGCAATGGGCGATACTATGTATCTCGCCGTATTCAAGACCAAAGAGGAGTTGGACGAATACTATAAGGAATTGCTCGCTTTAAAATAATTATTGTCAAAGAGTTACAAAGCCGTCGTTGCGCTGAGCGCAACGGCGGCGTTTTTTGCCCTTTTGTCATATTATACGCCGTCGGCAAATACAATAATAAACGTAACGCAAACCGACGGAGGCAAAGCTATGTTAGACAGCAGTATTTACAGTGATATTTCGGGCAGGTGCGGCGGCGCACTCTATATAGGCGTGGTCGGTCCCGTACGCACGGGCAAGTCTACGTTTATAAAGAGGTTTATGACCGAGCTCGTTCTGCCCAACGTTCAGGGCGGCGCAAAGCCCGAAATGGTTGACGAATTGCCGCAGTCTGCCGCAGGCAGAACGGTAATGACTACCGAACCTAAATTTATACCTGCAAAGGCGGCGAAGGTGAGCTTAGGCGGCGCAGAGGCGAATGTTCGCCTTATCGACTGCGTAGGCTTTGCCGTAAGCGGGGCGGAGGGGTTCGAAGAAGGGGGAGAGCCTAGACTTGTGAACACTATGTGGTCGGATAGCCCTATGCCCTTTACGCAGGCGGCGGAAATAGGCACTCGCAAGGTCATCTGCGACCATTGCACAATCGGCGTTTTGGTCACCTGCGACGGCACTTTCACGGGGATTGACAGAGCCAACTATATCCCTGCGGAGGAGCGAACCGTTCAGGAATTGAGGGCAATCGGCAAGCCCTTCGTGATAGTTTTGAACAGTACCGACCCCTACGACAGCAACGCACAGGAATTAAGGGCGTCGTTAGCCGAAAAGTACTCCGTACCCGTCGTCGCCTTGAATTGTCAACAGGCAAGCTCGGAAGAGCTGACGGCGGTATTTAAAGAGGTACTCTTTCAATTCCCCGTTACGGGCATAGACGTAAAAATTCCCGAATGGATAAGGGTTATGCCGTCCGACAGCTCGGCGATAGCAGAGCTCTTGAACGTCGTGCGCACGACCTGCGAGAGCGTTTTCGTTATGAGCGACTGCGCACTGTTTGAAAAGGCGTTTGCGGACAGCAAGTATTGGAAGAGCGAGGTGAGCATTTCCCTTTCGCTTTCAACGGGAAACGCCACCGTAGAGCTCTTTTTGAAGGACGGGGTTTTGTACGAAATGCTGTCCGAAATTTCGGGCGAGAATATAGACGGCGAAACGTCGCTTATGCGTTACGTTGCGTCTGCATCGGGTGCAAAACGTGGGTTCGATAAGGTCAAGGACGCATTCGAGTGCGCAAGGCTCAACGGCTACGGAATTGTCTGCCCGTCCGACGACGAGCTGACCTTGGAAAAACCTACGCTCGTAAAACAGGGCGGCAATTTGGGCATTAAACTTAAGGCAACCGCACCCAGCTATCACGTCGTAAGGGTAGACGTAAACGGCGAAGTCAGCCCCATAATGGGCAACGCCTCGCAGAGCGAGGAGATGGTCAAGGGCATTATGAACGGCTTTGAAACCGACCCTCAGGCAACTTGGAATACCGCACTCTTCGGTAAGTCGCTGCGCAGTATGGTAAAGGAGGGGCTTGACGGCAAGGTCACCTCTATGCAGGAGGAGACGAGGGCGAAAATGCGCAGGGCGATAACCCGAATGGTGAACGAGGGCAAGGGCGGAGTGATTTGTATTTTGCTCTAAAGTTAAAAAAATTCGGCAGAGCTTAACTCGCCGTAACGGTTGGAGAAAAAAATTATAAATAGCCGTCGCTTTAAACAAGCGGCGGCTTTGTCAATAAAGTGCCTGTAACATAATGTCTGTAAAGTTTCGACGGTCAAGCGCAATAGGCTAATCTCCTATATTATCCTCCTCTTTAGGAGGGGCTATCTCGTCGGGGATAACGAGTTCTCCGTCGGCGCTGTAAAGTGCGGCGTCGTCCCTAAGCGCCGCAACGTATTCGTTGTATTGTGCTTCGCTAAGCTTGCGTATTTTCGTTTTATGGGTAGACATAATAAAAAACCTCCGCTCACATATTATGGGCGGAGGACTTTTAATTTATTCTTACTTTTAAAGTTTAGATAACCCTAACTCTTATAACGCCTTCAATCTCGCTCATAGCTTTAGCAAGGGACGCAGGCACTTCGCCGTCCACGTCGATTATGCAGTATGCATAATCGCCCTTGGACTTATCGCCCATACTGTCGATGTTGATACCTGCCGCCGCAACGAGGGTGGTAAAGGACGCAATCATATTTGCAACGTTCTTATGCAGTATGCAAATTCTTGCAACGCCCGTCTTGGGTCCTGATACGGAAGGATAGTTTACGCTGTTAGTAACGTTGCCGTTTTCAATATAGTCCATCAGCTCGTTAGCCGCCATAACCGCACAGTTGTCCTCAGCCTCGGGCGTGCTTGCGCCGAGGTGGGGCACGCAGATAGCGTTCTTAACGCCTATTAACGCATCGGTGGGGAAGTCGGTTATATATCTGCCGAGCTTACCGCTCTCAAGGGCGTCAATAACCGCCGCCTCGTCTACTAGTTCTCCTCGCGAATTGTTGATGAGTACGGCGCCGTCCTTTAATTTAGTAAAGGTCTGAGCGTTGAACATACCCTTCGTGTCGGGCGTTAAGGGGGTGTGTACGGTCAAATAGTCAGAGACGGCGTAAAGCTCTTCTCTCGTAGCGACTACCTTTACGGCGGGGTTGAGCTTGAGTGCGTTTGCGGTTGAAAGGAAGGGGTCGCAACCCACTACGTTCATACCTAAAGCGTGAGCGGCGTTTGCTACGGCAATGCCGATTGCGCCTAAGCCGATAACGCCGAGCGTCTTGCCCATAATTTCGCCGCCGACGAAGTTCTTCTTGCCCTTTTCAACTACCTTGGAAAGGTTTGCGCCCTCGCCCTTTAAGGTCTTTACCCAATCGATGGAATCGGTAATCTTTCTGCCGCCTAAAAACAGCTCGCAAATAACTAACTCTTTAACTGCGTTTGCGTTTGCGCCGGGGGTGTTGAAAACGACGATACCCTTTTCAGAATAATCTGCTACGGGAATATTGTTAGTGCCTGCGCCTGCACGAGCAACGGCGATAAGCTTGTCGCCAACCTGATAGTCTGCCATAGCCGCAGAGCGTACCATAATGCCGTCGGGGTTAGCTACGTCTTCGCCGTAATTACAGCCCTTAAAAATATCGTCCGCCAAAGGGGAAATAGCGTTTAACTTTAATATATCTGCCATTTATTTGTTCTCCGTTTCAAATTTCTTCATAAATTCGATAAGCGCCTGAACGCCCTCTACGGGCATTGCGTTGTAGATAGACGCCCTCATGCCGCCTACGAGCCTGTGACCTTTTAAGGATACGAGACCTGCTTTCTTTGCTTCGGAAACGAATTTAGCGTCTAATTCGTCGCTTCCCGTTACGAAGGGAACGTTCATTATAGAACGGAACTCGGGCACGACGTTGTTCTTATACAACGAAGAGCCGTCGATAAAGTCGTACAAAAGTTTAGCCTTGTATTCGTTTACTTCGTTCATAGCTTTAACGCCGCCCTTAGCCTTAAGGTTGCGAAGTACGAGGCAAGCCATATAGATTGCGAATGCAGGGGGAGTATTGTACAGCGAACCGTTCTCGTCCTGAACCTTCCACTTGAGCATGGTGGGGCAAATCTTCAAAGGCTCCTGAATAAGGCTGCGTTTTGCGATGACGATGGTAACGCCTGCGGGGGCTAAGTTCTTCTGTGCGCCTGCATATATAACGCCGAACTTGCTTACGTCTACTTCCCTTGAAAAGATTTCTGAGGACATATCCGCAACGAGCGGAGCCTTGCAGGTGGGGAACTTTGAATACCTTGAACCGAATATAGTGTTGTTGGAAGTAATGTGAACGTAGTCTGCGCCTTCCGTATAGTTGAGCTTATCAACGTCGGGGATATAGGTATAGGTCTTATCCGAGCTGTCGCCGATTTTATTTGCTGTGCCGTAAATCTGACCTTCCTGCCAAGCCTTTTTAGCAAAATTACCCGTAACTATGTAGTCGGCAACGCCGTTGTGCATAAGGTTCAGGGGGATTGCGGCGAACTGCGTGCTTGCGCCGCCTTGAACGAAGATAACCGCATAATCGTCGGGTACGTTCAAAAGCTCTCTTACGAGCGCCTCCGCCTCTTCTACGATTGCCATATAGGTCTTGTCACGGTGGGAAATCTCGCAAACCGACATACCCGTACCGCCGAAATCGAGGAATTCCGCCTGTGCCTGCTCTAAAACGTTCAAAGGCAGGGTGGAAGGACCTGCGGCAAAATTATAAACTCTCATTATGTAAACCTCGCTTAAAAATTTGAAATTTGTATCATTATACTGCTTAAAGCGGAATTATGCAACTATTATTCACTAAAAATAATAAAATTTGCATAAAAAATTAATTTTGGCGTTTAAAGGTTTAAATCTATGCAAACGGGCGTATTTTTTGCCCCTGAAAGAAAAAAGTCCGCAAAAAGTTGAAATTTCGTAAAAATTCTTATAAATAGGTAAAAAAAATTCGTCAATTATATTTACAATTCAATAAATTTGGTGTAAACTGTTATATGAACCGATAAATCCCTTAAAGGGTTTGCGTTGCGCATATGTTGCGGTGAAAGATATAAAAAGACGCAAAGTGCGTTCACAAAATGATAGCGTGAGGTGTATAATGGCTGATAATATGAACGGAAGTCGTACGAAGGCGGATTTAATCGTAGAAAAGATTTCTCAATTCGACGATAGAATCGCAGGTATCGAGAAGAAGGTTAAGAGCTTGGTTTCTACGGTTGATGAAAACAAGACTCTCACCCAGTCTACCGCCAAGACGAACTTAAGCGAACACGAACAACTGAAGATGGAAGTCAAGTACGTTTCCGCACAGTTGGAAAGCGTGTGCGTAATGCTCAATATGTCACTTAGCAAAATCACTGACGAGCTTGCTGAACTCAAGAAAAAGCAGCAGCCCGACCTTGACGAGCTTGCGTCGCTCGTCGCCTCAAAGATTATTATTCCCGAAGTCGACCGCTCTGTCGAGCCCGAAAAGCTTGACTACGACGCTCTCGGCTGTGCGGTTGCTAAGAGCATTTACGTCCCTCAGGCTGTTGCGGAGGAAATCGACTATGAAGACCTTGCAACTAAGATTGCGGATAAACTGCCTGCTCCCGAATATATCGTTCCCACTCCCGAACCCGTTCAGACGGAAGTTGACTACGATTTGATTGCTGCAAAGGTAGCTCAGGCTGTCAACAGCGAACCCGTATCGGCAGATTATATCGCTGCTAAAGTTGCGGAGCAGATTGTCGTGCCCATTGTAGAGCCCACCGCTCCCGAAATTGATGTCGACGAGCTTGCGAGCAAGATTTCCGATAAAATCGTCGTGCCTGCGGCAGAGGTTACCCCCGTTATCGCAGAGGAGACTCGTCAGGTCGTCGAAGTGGACACCGATGCGGTTGCAACCGAAGTTGTTACCCGTATTTCTAACGCTATCACCGATGCAATCAATCCCGACGAGATTGCAGATTGCGTTGCAAAGAAAGTCGGCAGCATTTCCCCCGAAGAATTTGAAATCACCGTTGACGACGACGGTTGCGATTCGCTTGCAAAGGTTATCGAAGAAAAGCTCAACTATGAAGAGCTTGCCTCAAAGGTATCCGAAAAGATTGCGCCTGCGTTTATGGGTATGGGCGTTGCCGACAGCGTCGACGCCGAGGAGCTTGCAAACGCTATCTCCGACAAGCTTACCGTTAATGCGGCTGTAAACGAGGACGCCCTTGCGGAAAAGGCGGCGGCGATTCTCTCCAACTATATGCCCGAAGTCGACAGCGCAGATATTGCAGATAAGGTCATTGCAGGTATTATTCCCGCAATTCCTGCGGCTGCCGCAATCGACAGCGACGCTATCGCAGACGAGGTATCCGCTAAGGTTTTGGAAAATCAGGCGGACAGCGACTTCGATATTGTTATCGACGACGAGGGCGTTGCGGTCATTACCGACAGTATGAAGGGCGAGCTCTCTAAGCTCACCGACGAGCATTACGAAAAGGTTGAAAACGATTTGACTGCCGTCAAGGAAGAGTACACTTCGAGATTCGATAAGGTTGACGAGGACATTGACGAGATAAAAAAGTTATTACTCGCAGGCGCAGTGGTAGTTGCGGCTGCGGATAACGGAGAAACGGCGGTTGCCGAAGTTGCCGAAGAAGAGCTCGTAACGGTCAGCGACGTAGTCGGCGACGAGCAGGGCGAAGAGGAGCAGGACGAGGTTATCGACGAAATCGTCAGCGACATAGAGGAGACGCCTGCCGAGGGCGAAATTCTGCCCGACGGTATGGACGAAGAGGGCGAAGGCGGCGTTGACTTTGCGAATATGATGAAGTACAACCGTTCGTTTATAGCAAGAATTATTCAGGGTACCGACGAACAGAAGAATTACTACGGTCAGGTCAAGACGGCTCTTCTCTCTTACAAGAAGGTCAATTCAAATATTGCTTGGGGCGCAGAGCGTTTCAACAAGGGCAGAGAGACGATTGCAAGGTTCAAAATCAGAGGTAAGACCTTGTGCTTATACCTTGCTTTAGACCCTAAGGAATTCGAGTACTCTGTCTACCATCAAGTTGACGTGTCCGACAACAAGTCGATGCACGGTACGCCTATGATGGTTAAAATCAAGAGTCCTCGAGGCGTCAAGAAGGCTATAAGGCTCATCGACGCTATGCTTGAAAAGCGAGACGGCGTCAAGAGGACTGTTGCAGAGCGTGACTATGCGGCAATGTATCCTTACGAAACTATCGAAGAGCTTATCGAGGACGGACTCGTTAAGGACGTAAGCAAGAAGTAATGGGCTAAGCCTTTAAGGTTAAGCCGATTGCTTTAATAAATCTGTACGAAAGATAAAAAGGGGGCGGCGTAAATTCACAGCCCCCTTTAGTAATATCGGTTAAAAATTTAAGGATAATATATATAATATGGAAAAGGAAAACCAAATCGGGGCTAAAAGAGTAAAGCCCCGTACGAAAAAGAGTGCGGACGCTAAAAAGCGCAATACGAATGCGTCTAAAATAAAGCCTCAGCCTCCCGTAGTAAATTCTGCACCCGCCCGCCGCAAGCTTGCCTCCAACCAGAAGGCAAAGCCCGAAAAAAAAGTGGCTAAGTCGGAAGGGGCGAAGCAGAGCCGCAAGACGCCTAAAAACGCAGTTAAAATTATATTCCTCGGCGGCGTGGGCGAAATCGGTAAAAATATGACCGCAATTGAGTGCGGCAACGATATAATCGTTATCGACGCAGGTATAACGTTTCCCACCGAGGAAAACCCCGGAATAGATTTAATCGCACCCGACGTAACCTATTTAATCGAGAATAAAAAGAAGGTAAGGGCGTTGCTCTTGACGCACGGTCACGAGGACCACATAGGCGGCGTGCCCTATCTTTTAAAGGCGATTGACGTGCCCGTCGTCGGCACTAAGCTCACGCTTGCGCTCGTCGATAATAAACTTCGCGAGCACAGGCTTAATTCGGTTAAAGAGACGGTGGTTGCACCCGGTCAAATATATCAGGCAGGTTGCTTTAAGGTGGAGTTTATAAACGTAAACCACTCTATTGCGGGTGCGGTTGCGCTGTGTATTCACACCCCGCAGGGCGTAATCTTCCACAGCGGCGACTTTAAAATAGACTTAACGCCCGTTGCGGGCAGACCTATCGACTTAAAGAGCATTGCCGATATAGGCAGTAAGGGCGTTTTGTTGTATATGGGCGAGAGCACTAATATCGAACGCCCCGGCTACACTATGAGCGAGACGGTCGTCGGAGAAACGCTGGACAGGCTGTTTGCTGAAAATGGCAGCCGCAGGATAATAATTGCGACGTTTGCGTCCAACGTACACCGCCTGCAACAGATTATCGACTTAGCAGCAAAGTACCGCCGCAAGGTTGCGTTAAACGGAAGAAGTATGTTAAACGTCGTGGAGGCGGCTGAAAAAATCGGCGAAATGTCCGTACCCGAAGGGATAATCGTAGACGTGACCAAGACTAAAAATTTGCGTGACGACGAGACGGTTATAGTATGTACGGGCAGTCAGGGCGAGCCTATGAGCGCCTTGACCCGTATGGCGAACGGCGAAAATCCCGCCATAACCGTAGGCAATAACGACACGATTATAATCTCCGCATCGACCATACCCGGCAACGAAAGGGGTATTTACAGCGTTATAAACAAGCTCTATCATCTCGGAGCGGATGTCGTGTACGAAAGCTTGGAAAAAGTCCACGTTTCAGGGCACGCCTGTCAGGAGGAGCATAAGATTATGCACAGCCTGTTAAAGCCTAAATATTTCGTGCCTGTGCACGGCGAATACCGCCACTTGAAACAGCACGCACGCCTTGCCGAAAGCTTGGGAATGTCTGAAAACAATATCTTCCTTGCCGATATAGGCAACTGTTTAGAAGTAACTTCAAAGGGTATGCGTCAGCTTCCCGACGTGCCCTCGGGCTCGCTGTTAATCGACGGCGAAGGCATTGAAGACGAGAAAGCGTCGGTAGTTATGCAGGATAGGCGTCAGCTTGCGGCGGAGGGATTATTTATCGTCTCGGTTGCCGTATCGGGCGGCGAGGTCATAGGCGAGCCTGCAAT
>JBJFAF010000147.1:0-9828 GCA_051887755.1 Candidatus Coproplasma sp. | reverse complement strand
AATACGGGGCGGAAGAAATCGTTGAATGCGTCGAATAAATCGTAGTTGTCTGAATTAGTCTTAGTCTGTAAATAGCGTCTCATAATAAAAATCTCCTTTTACCAAACGTTTTAAATTCGGAAAAGCGATGAACTTTAATCGCCGAATCAACGGTTCAAGTTCCGTTTTTCTTTGTTCATTTATATTATAAAGCAGACCAAACGGTTTTAAACACTTCGTAAAATATTTTTTTGCCAAAGATTAAGGCGGTGACAAATAATAAACGCCCCGCACGGAAACCGTGCGGGGCATAAAATTTTTACCTTATTCGGGTATGTTTCTTTGTCAAGAAACGAGCAAGAGCAGGAGAGCGAGGAAAACCCGAAGGAGTTTACATAGACGTAAATGACTGAGGGTTGCCACAGCTCGACGAACTATTACGCAGCTTATACGCAAAGCGTCAAAGCTCACCTCTCTTCAGAGATACGAGCAAGACAAGGAAGGCGAGGCTTTTCGACGGGGAGTTTACTATATCGTAAATGACCCGAGAAAAACGCAGCCTGACACCGTATTGCGACATATATATGAAGAGAAATTAATACTTAGGGCGAGCTTCGTATGTCGTATGCAACAATTCGTGCGCCTTGTGAGAGTTAGGCTCGCCGAAGAATTCGGTATAGAGCTTTGTGACGGTAGCATTTTCGTGAGAGCAACGCTGTTTGCTGTCTGAATCGTAGTCGTACAAAGCCTGTGCGCGGAGAGTTTTTAAGTCTACGTTGTTGCGCACTTCGTCGTGGACGTAGGGCTGACCGCCGCCGTTTATGCAACCGCCCGGGCAAGCCATAACTTCTACGAAGGTATAGTTCTTTCTGCCGCTCTTTATATCTTCCAAAATCTTCCTTGCGTTGCCGAGCCCGCTTGCAATCGCCACGCTGACACGCACGCCGCCGAGGGTGAACATCGCCTCTTTAACGCCTTCAGTGCCACGCACTTCGTTAAAGACGATAGGCTCATCCTCGTCGCCGAGCACTTTAGCCGCAGTTCTTAAAGCCGCCTCCATAACGCCGCCCGTCGCACCGAAGATTGCGCCTGCGCCCGACGCTATGCCGAACGGGTCGTCGTATTCGGAATCGGAAAGATTAACAAAGTCTATGCCTGCCTCCTTAATCATCTTAGCAAGCTCCCTCGTAGTTATGCAGGCGTCGGTGTTGTGACCGAGTTCGTCACGGGTAAGCTCAAACTTCTTCGCCGTACAGGGAATAACTGAAACGACGTACAAGTCTTCGGGCTTAATGCCGTTCTTTTGGCAATAGTAGGTCTTAAGCAGAGCCGAGAACATCTCTTGAGGAGATTTGCAGGAAGAGAGGTTGGGCAAAAATTCGGGATAGTAATGCTCGCAGAACTTTATCCAACCGGGGCAGCAACTCGTGAACATAGGAATTGTTCCGCCCGTTTTAACCCTTGCTAAAAGCTCGTTAGCCTCTTCCATAATGGTGAGGTCGGCGGTCGTGTCCATATTAAAGCACTTGACGTCGCCAAGCTGTTTGATTGCCGTAACCATCTTGCCCTCAACGTTTGTGCCTACGGGCAGACCGAATGCCTCGCCCAAGGTCGCCCTTACGGAAGGAGCGGTGAAGAATACGACCTTTTTGGTCTCGTCTACGATTGCGCCCCAGACATCTGCGATACTGCTCTTTTCATAGAGCGCACCGACGGGGCAGGCAACTATACACTGACCGCAGTTTACGCAGGTAGTATGCGCAAGCGATACGTCGAAGGGTGAACCGATGACTTTTGCGTAACCCCTGTTTTTAGGACCTATTGCGCCAATCGTCTGCTTTTCGCAAGCCGCAACGCAACGGGTACACATAATACATTTTGAATTATCCCTTACGACGGAGGGCGATAAATCGTCTATAGGTCTGTCGTAGTGGTCGGTGCCGAATTTATCCTCTTCGGCGTTATACTCAAGCGCAAGTTTCTGCAATTCGCAGTTCATCGAGCGAACGCAGGATAAGCATTTTTTCTTGTGGGTGGAGAGCAAAAGCTCCAAAGAAGTCTTTCTGGACTTGCGCACTTTAGGCGTGTTCGTCCTAACCTCCATACCCTCGGAAACGGGGTAAACGCAAGCGGCAACTAACCCCCTTGCACCCGTAGCCTCTACAAGGCACATACGGCACGAGCCTGCGCACTGCACTTCCTTTAAATAGCAAAGGGTGGGAATACGCACGTTGGCGAGCTTAGCCGCCTGTAATATCGTTGAACCCTCGGGCACGCTGACCGCAATGCCGTTGATTTTTAAATTAACCATTATATATCCCTCCCTTACTTCTTCTCTATTGCATTGAACTTACAATGCGAAATACACTGTCCGCACTTAATACACTTCTTAACGTCGATTTCGTGTGCGCTCTTGACCACGCCCGTAATTGCATTTGCGGGGCAGTTGCGTGCGCAGAGCGTACAGCCGCGGCACTTGTCGGGATTGATATAGTAGTTCATAAGCGATTTGCACACGCCCGCAGGACAATGCTTATCCTGTATGTGCGCAATGTATTCGTCCTCAAAATGAGCTAAGGTAGACAGTATGGGGTTGGGCGCAGATTGACCGAGTGCACAGAGCGAAGACGACTTCATATGCGCCGCAATCTCCTTAATCTTTTCCAAATCCTCCATCTCGCCGTTGCCTTCGGTTATCTTGGTCAAAAGTTGGAGCATACGCTTAGTACCTATTCTGCAAGGGGTACATTTGCCGCAGCTTTCGTCGGCGGTGAACTCCAAATAGAACTTTGCTATATCGACCATACAGGTGTCTTCGTCCATAACGATAAGACCGCCCGAACCCATCATAGAGCCGATTGAAACGAGGTTGTCGAAGTCCATAGGAATGTCTATGTACTTTGCAGGGATACAGCCGCCCGAAGGTCCGCCCGTCTGTGCGGCTTTGAACTGCTTGCCGTTGGGTATGCCGCCGCCGATTTCGTTTACTATCGTATTCAACGTCGTACCCATAGGCACTTCCACGAGTCCTACGTTATGAATTTTTCCGCCGAGCGCAAAGACTTTCGTGCCCTTGCTCTTTTCCGTACCGATAGAGGAGAACCACTCCGCTCCGTTCAAAATTATGGGGTTGATGTTTGCCCAGGTTTCAACGTTGTTTAATACGGTGGGCTTTGAGAAAAGACCGCACTGAGCCGAGAAAGGAGGGCGGGGACGGGGTTCACCCCTGTGACCTTCGATAGAGGTCATAAGCGCAGTTTCCTCACCGCAGACGAATGCGCCTGCGCCTAAGCGTACGAATATGTCGAAGTCGAAACCGCTACCTAAGATGTCCTTACCTAAAAGTCCCGCATCTCTTGCCTGAGCGATTGCTATGTTAAGCCTTTGCACGGCGATGGGGTATTCGGCACGAACGTAGATATAGCCCTCGTGCGCACCAACCGCATAGCCCGCAATCGCCATTGCCTCTAATACGGTATGGGGGTCACCCTCGAGAACCGACCTGTCCATAAATGCGCCGGGGTCGCCCTCGTCAGCGTTACAGCAAACGTATTTAACGTCGCCTACAGCCTCTTTGGTGAGCTGCCACTTCAAGCCCGTGGGGAAACCTGCGCCGCCCCTGCCACGAAGTCCCGACGCCTTGACCGCAGCAACGACCTCGTCGGGGGTCATTTCGAAGAGCGCCTTCTTTAACGCCGCATAGTCGCCGGCGGCTAACGCCTCGTCTATATCCTCCGCCGCAATTACGCCGCAGTTGCGGAGAGCTATTCTCATTTGATGTTTATAGAAGGGGATTTCGGCAAAGGGAATTATACTGCCGTCCTCGTGAACCGTGCCTTCGTATAAGAGCTCTTTAACGACTTCGCCGCCCTTGACAAGGTGTTTTTCGGCAACCGTCTTTGCGTGTTCGGGCGTCATCTGCGAATAGAATGCGCCTTCGGGATATACTATCATAATCGGACCGAGTGCACACAGACCGAAACAGCCCGTTTTAACGATTAATACGTCGTCGATACCAAGCTCCTTAAAGCTCGCCTCGAGCTGTTCTATGACCTTAAGCGACTGCGAAGAGGTACAGCCCGTACCGCCGCACACCAAAATCTGTTTTCTATACTCCGTGGTTTGGGAGAGCTTTTCAGCCTGTTCCCTTATTATCCTTCTTACTTTTACGAGGTCGGCTTTTTTCGCCGCCCTTGCTTCTAATTCTTTAACGGTCATCTCTTGCCCCCTTAATCCTGCATATATTTTTCTAATACGGCGGGAACCTGTTCGGGGGTCATTTTGCCGTATACGTCGTCGTCGACTATCATAACGGGCGCAAGTCCGCAAGCGCCTACGCAGCGACAGCTGTCGATAGAAAACTTACCGTCGGGCGTACATTCCCCGCAGGAAATTCTCAGTTCCTTTTCTACAGCCGCCAAAATCTTGTCCGACCCCTTCACATAGCAAGCCGTACCGAGGCAGACGGAAATGCGGTGTTTGCCCTTGGGCTGAAGGGAAAACTGTGCGTAGAAGGTGGCGACGCCGTAGACCTCCGACAGGGGGATATTGAGTTCTTCGGCGATAATACTCTGCACTTCGGCAGGCAGATAGCCGTAGATGTTCTGAGCCTCGTGAAGAACGGGCATAAGACACCCACGCTCCGATTTGTGCTTTTCAATACTCTCTCGCAGAAGCTTTTCCTGCTCGTCGGTACCGTTAAAATTGTTTTGTGACATTTTAAACATACTCCTATTTATATTTAAACGTAGGTATTATATCACAATTAATATAGATATGCAAATTCATTTGTCGTTTTTTGTTAATTTCTTTACCGTTTTTGTCGGGGTTTTCAGTCTAAAACAAAGCACTACTCTCCGCTGAGTGGCAGTGCAAATTTTATAAAGGCACAAAATATATTAATTCTTTTCGACGGGGAGTTTACATAGACGTAAATGACCCGAAAAAAACGTAGCCTGACGCAGTATTGCGACGTATATATGAAGAGAATTAGATTAATAGCTTTCGAACTGAGATTTGTAAAGAGTATAATAATACCCTTTTCGTTCCATAAGCTCTTGATGAGTGCCCTGCTCGACTACGTTGCCGTCGTCCACGACGAGAATTTTATCGGCGTTCTTTATCGTAGATAATCTATGAGCTATGACAAAACACGTCCTGCCCTGCATTAAGCCCGTCATTGCGTCCGAAATAATTTGTTCGGTTCGGGTGTCCACATTGGAGGTCGCCTCGTCCAAGATGAGTATGGGCGAGGTCGAGAGCATTGCCCTTGCAATGGTCAAAAGCTGTTTTTGCCCTTTTGATATGTTGGCGGCGTTGTCGGTTAATACGGTGTCGTACCCTTGAGGCAACCTCTCTATGAACGAATGGATATGCGCCGCTCTGCACACCCTTTCTACCTCCTCTTTGGTTGCGTCAAGAGTGCCGTAGGCAATATTTTCGAAAACCGTACCCGCAAAAAGCCAAGTGTCCTGCAAAACGAGCGTAAAGGCACTGCGTAGCGACGCACGAGTGAGAGCGCTTATATCCTGCCCGTCTATATAAATTGCCCCGCTCTGCGGCTCGTAAAAGCGCATAAGCAAATTAATCAGCGTGGTCTTGCCTGCGCCCGTATGACCGACTATTGCCACCACGTCGCCCTTTTTAGCCGTCAAGGACAGGTCTTTTATTACGGTACACCCCGCAGTATATCCAAACGAAACGTTTTTAAATTCGACTTCGCCCTCGACGTTTTCAAGCGTTTTGCAAGTCGGGTCGTAGAGCACTTCTTCCTTTTCGTCCAACACCTTGAACACCCTATCCGCCGCTGCAAACGCCGACTGAAATTCACCTATGACGTTGGAAATTTCGTTTATAGGTCCCGAAAATTTCCTTGAATAGAGGACGAAGGAGGATATCTGCCCGATACCTATGCCGAACAAGCCGAATGCGTAACACAGTGCACCGAACACCGAAATAAGCGTTAGCGATAGGTTGTTGAAAAAGTTTACGGTAGGTCCTGAAAGCGTGCCGTAGAATTCCGCCTTGGTATAGGCGGCGTTTGCTTGAGCGTTCTTTTCCCCAAAAAGACTGCAAACGCCCTCTTCTCTACCGTAAGCCTTAGTCGTCTTTTGTCCGCTTAAAAGCTCTTCGCCAAAGCCGTTCAACTCGCCGAGAGCTGCACTGCGCCTTTTAAATAGCGGTTGAACCCTTTTGGTCATTATGACGGTAACGGTAAAGCTCAGCGGCAAGGTCACGGCAAACACGGCGACGAGCGGAGCGGCGACGACCAACATCATAACGAGCGCTCCGATTATCTGCACGACGCTCTTAAGCACCATTATGACGTCGTTTGCAAGCGACGCACCCACCGTGTCGACATCGTAGGAAAGCACGGATATTACGTCGCCGGCCTGACGGCTGTCGAAATAACCGACGGGGAGATTTATAAGTCTGTTGAACAAGTCCTCCCGCATCTTTTTGGTCATCTTGCGGGCGACGTACGCCATACCTATCGTGGTCAAGTAGTTAAGCACATGGGAAACGACGTATACGCAGATTAGCAGCAGACATAAAGAGCCTATCCTTGCAAAGTCGGTCGTGCCGTCCAACTTGACTTCGGCAATGGCAAGTCCGCAAAGATAAGGTCCTACCAACGACAGTCCTACCGAAATAAGGTTGCCTATAAACACCGCTATAAACAGCGGCAGAGAGGGCTTTAAATAGCCCATAAGCCTGTACGCCGTGTACTTTTTATCCACCTTCTTTTCGGCAAAGCGGCGGGTGTCGGAAAGATGTATCCTCGGCTCTCTCATATCTCCCCTCCCATCTGCGCCTCGCATATAAGGCGGTATTCTTCACAAGTTTCCACAAGCTGACTATGCGTGCCGCTGCCTGCGATTTCACCGTCGTTCAAAACTATTATAAGGTCTGCGTTTCTTACGGCGCTCACCCTCTGCGCAACGATGACCTTAGTACAATCCGAATATTCCTCCGCAAGGTTTTTCCTAAGCTTTGCGTCGGTGGCGTAGTCAAGTGCGGAAGAGCTGTCGTCCAACACCAAAATTTCGGGGTTGCCCGCAAGAGCTCGGGCGATTAATATCCTTTGCTTTTGCCCGCCCGAGAGGTTCGTCGCCTTCTGCGCAAGGCGGTATTTTATCCCCTCTTCTCGCTCGGCTATAATCTCTTCCGCACAGGCGCACCTGACCGCCCTTGAAAGGTCTTCGTCGGGAATATCACGGAAATATTTTATATTCTCCTCAATGGTGTCTGCAAAGAGGAAGTCGTTTTGAAAGACGCATCCGAACTTTTCATGCAGGGTTTCGCTTTGATAGGAACGGACGTCTTTACCGTCCACATACACCGAGCCTCCGCCGACGTCGTAAAAGCGCATAAGCAGGTTGACCACCGTACTCTTGCCGCTACCCGTTCCGCCGATTATACCCAACGTCTGACCGTGCATAACTTTAAAACTTACGTCCTTTAAGTTATCACCCTTGCCGTTGTAGGAAAAGCTGACTCCCTTAAATTCAATCGCCGCACCGCTATCCCCCTCGGGGCAGTCGATAACGGGCATATCGCCGTTGAACTCAAGCACCCTTTCAATTCTTGAAGAGGAGGCAAGCCCCCTCGCCAACACGACGAATATTTTGGAAACGCCTAAAAGTGCGTTTAATATAAGCGTGAAATAGGAGAGAAATGCAAGGAGCGTTCCGCTTGAAGACGAAAGAAATGCGCCGAGCGCAATTACCCCGACGAGCGAAAGCTCTAAAATTAAGTTGGTCAAGGGATTGGTAAGCGAAGTGACCCTTGCCGCCTTAAATTCGTTTTCGGCAAGGTTTTGATTAGTGCCCTTGAACTTTTCGCTCTCGTATCCCGTCTGCGAGAGAGCCTTGACCACCCTTACGCCCGTAACGTTTTCCTGCATAGCTCGGACGACGGCGTCGCCGCCCGACTGCACGTCGGAGTAGGCTTTAACCGACTTTTTGGTGATTATAACCGCAGAGAGCGCAACGAAGGGTATACACGCCGCTAGAACGAGAGCCAACCGCCAATCTAAAATGAACGTAAACGCCAGACCGCCGATAAGAAGGATAGGCGCTCTCACGCCCATTCTCAACGTCCTTGCCACCGTTTGATTGACGTAGTAGGTATCGCTCGTCAGCCTTGATACGAGCGAGGGCACGGTGAATTTATCCACCCCCGAGCTCGACATATACGTTATCTTGCTAAACAGCGACTGCCGCAAATCCCTCGTCATTTTGCCCGACGAGGAGGCGACGAGTTTATTCGCAAACACGTTGCCTAAAAGCGCCGCAAGTGAAAAGACGAACATAAGCACGCCGAGTACGACGATAAAGTTTACGTCCTTAGACGGCACCCCGTAGTCCACCATATAGTCGAGGAGCAGGGGCAAAAACAGCTCGGAAAAACTGCCTATAAATTTTAAGACGAGTCCGCCGACTACCTCGCCTTTATACGGCTTGATAAATTTAAGCGTCTTTTTCATAATTCGCACCCGAGATAGCGGCGGGCGTTTGCGATAATCTTTTCCAAAAGAGCGGATAGCTCCTTCTTCTCGTCTGAGGTGAGCCCCTCGCATACTATTTCTCGCCAACGCCTATTTTCTTCACGCAGTTCAGGCACTATTGCCTTGCCCTTGTCCGTCGTATAGACGAGCATAATGCGCCTATCTTCCAAACTCTGCTCCCTTCTGATAAAACCGTTTTTCTCCAACGCACTCAGCTGTCTTGCCACGTTGGATTTGTTTATCATCATCTTTTTAGCGAGAATATCCTGCGACAGTCCCTCTTGATTTGCCACCGCTAATAGATATTTAACCTGCGCACCCGTTATCCCCTTGTCTGCAAAGACCTCGTCACGATACGTCATCGTACTCTGCGCTATAAAAGAGATGTTTTTCATAAGATAATCCATAGATTTACCGCCCGCAATTTTTTGCGCCGCTCGACCGCACGGTTGCGACGCCTTTTCATTTCGTTGCGTCCGCAATCGTTGCGTATGCAACTAATTATATTATAAACCACTTTCGTCATTTGTCAAGAAGCGGCGGGCTTTTTAACCTTTGATTTTTTAATTTTGAAATAAACGGGGTCAAGGCGTAGGCGACGGGGAACGATGCGGCGAGCGCACCCATACACAGCGAAAATAAGCCAAAGCCTATAAACCTCGCCGAACAGATTGACAAAAACGCCGCAACGCCGCAGACGACGGGGCAGACGAATTTTATTAAAAGCCTTAAAAGGACGTTGCCCTCGCCCCGTTTTGCAAACGAGAGGCACTCGGCAAAGGCAATTAAAACCGAGCTGACGCAACAGGCAACCCTATCGCAACAGGAGAGCGCCTCGCAGCCGTTCAAGGAAAAAACGGGCGCAAGAATGGCGGATAGAGCGCAGAATATAAAGACGGACAGACGGCTGTAATTAATAGGACGGCTGTAATTAATAGATAGACGGGAGGAGGAAGTCCTCTTACCCGACGAAATTTTTGCGTTTTTCAACTTCGAAAGCAGGGGCGTAGCGAGCGAGCAAAACGAATGAACGCTTACCGAGGTCAACGCACCGTAGACGCAGACGCCCAAAACTCGACGGCCGACGCCGCTTAACGCCGCAGAGTAAACGACCTGCGGGTAGACCGTAAAAGCGCAAGATATGCCGCCCTCTACGCTCAAGCCGTAGCAGAACGGGCAGACGGAAAGAGCCGCCGTAACACAGCCTATAAAGTTTGCGGCGACGATTTTAAATGCGGCAAGATAGGTCGACCCGTCGGGCATAGTTTTGGCGAAAGTTGGCATAATCCCCGCCGCAAGCGACAGAGACAGCAGGGTCTGCCCCACCGCCTCTGCCCATA
>JBJFAF010000146.1:0-9898 GCA_051887755.1 Candidatus Coproplasma sp. | reverse complement strand
TTCTGCCCCTTTTTAACCTCGTCGCCGTCCTTAAAGAAGAAGTTGACCTCGGTGTTTTCGTCCAACAGCTTGAACACCCTTTCAAATACGTTAAGCCCGCATATTACGCCGTCTTGTTTGCAAATCAGCTTGACCATACCCTTTTTGTATTCGGGCATAACGGCGTTGGTCGTTACGTCTTCGTTGCCGATATCCTCTTCAAGCGCCTGCTGAATAAGCCTTTCCATAATTAGTTTTTCGGTGAGTTCGTTCATTTTAATTCTCCTTAACCTTGCCTTCCTCGCAGTTAGCTTTTCTTACCGCTGCACGGATGCGTCTTTTGTATTTTTTGAGCGTCTTGTTCAAGTCGTTATAATCTTCTAAGTTGACCTTATCCCCTGCCTCCTGCGCCTCACGTTCGGGGATTTCGCTAAAGTGAGCGGCGACGTCCTTAGCCGCCCTCTTTGCAAAAAGCAAACTCTCTAAAAGCGAGTTGGAGGCAAGCCTGTTTCTTCCGTGCACGCCGTTACAGCAGGTTTCGCCGACGGCGTACAGCCTGTTCAAGGTCGTCCTGCCGTCCAAATCGCTGCGCACGCCACCCATAAAGTAGTGAATTGCGGGCGCTACGGGCACGGGCTGAGTAAACACGTCGTAGCCCTCCTCCTCGCACCTTTTTACTATTGCGGGGAAGTGGCTTTCAAGCTCTTCCCTATCTATAGTACGCATATCTAGCCAAACGTGTTTCGTGCCGTCCTCTTCCATCTTCTTTAAGATTGCCGCCGTCACCACGTCACGGGGCTTAAGCTCGTCCGTAAAGCGGTTGAAATTCTTATCCAAAAGGTGCGCCCCTTCGCCCCTGACCGATTCGGAAATCAAAAACCTCCTGCCCCTCTTTTTGGAATAGAGCGAGGTGGGGTGAACCTGAATATAATTAATGTGGTCTACGGCAACGCCGTGGTTTAAACAAATTGCAAGCGCATCGCCCGTAAGCACGGAAAAATTTGTCGTATTGCCGAACGCACCGCCTAAACCGCCCGTTGCGAGCACAGTGTAGTCCGAATAGATTTTAAATGCTCTTTTGCCCTTCCTGTCGTAGGCGATGATACCCACGCACTCCTTGCCGTTTTCGATAATATCGACCAAAACGGTATCGTATAAAAATTGAACGTTGCTTAAAGAGAGCGCCTTCTTCATAAGGCAGGTCGTTATCTCTTGACCCGTCGTGTCCTCGTGAAAGCAAATTCTGGGCGAGGAGTGACCGCCCTCCCGAGTATAGGCAAGCGAGCCGTCCTCGTTCCTGTTGAACTCAACGCCAAGCCCGATGAGGTCGTCTATAATCTCCTGAGACGAGCGTATCATACACTCTACTGCGGCGGGATTATTCTCGTAATGACCCGCACGCATAGTGTCGTTATAGTATTCGTCGTAATCGTCCTCGCTGCGCAGCCTGCAAATGCCGCCTTGAGCAAGGTAGCTATCGCTCTGCTTGGGCGACTTTTTGCATATTACCAATACGGACTTGTCCTGCGGCAGGTTGATTGCACAATTTAAACCTGCTACGCCTGTTCCGACTATTATTACATCGTATTTAGACTTAATATCTGCCATACAGCGCCTTTATAGGGTATATTTTACCGAAAGTATACACAAAAAGTTTACACCTGTCAAGACAAATGTAAATATTTTGTAAAATAACGTAAAATGAAAGGTTTTTGTAAATTATGTAATTACGTTACTATGTCGGCGAAATGGGCATACGACATTTTACGCCATTATTATGGGTTATAGCTTTACGCAATCAAAAATAGAATATGGGTATAGAAGGAGATTTAGCTATGAAGATAAGCAAGTTATACGGCAAAAGAATTGAAAGCGAGGATAAAAAAACGCACGGCGTGATTATGGCAATCAGCTGTGCGAAAAACGTGATTGAGGGCTATATATGCTTTGACGAGGACGAAAAGGAGTTCTTCGTTTCTGCTGTAGGCACACGGGTTTTAAAGGACAAAGTCACCTTTAAATATTTGGGCAAGGAGAAAAAGACCGCCTTTAGACTTCGGCTCGGCGTACCCGTATTCACACAGGAGGGGAAGTATTTAGGCAACGTTACTGACAGCTCCGTAATGGGCGGCAGGCTATGTGCAGTGTTTATAAAAAACAAGAAGTATTCGGCAGAGGAAGTCTGCGTTTCGGATGCCGTTATTATAAAGCCGCCCGCAAGCAAGGCTGAAATAGAGCTTGCCGCAAAGAATATGTTTATAGGTGCGCTCTGCGGCAATTAAGGCTTATAAATCGTACTTAGCCATAAGCTTTAAAAGGGTGTTAAAGGTCTCGTTTAAATTTTCCCCTTCCTGCGGGGTCAATGTGCCCTTGACCTTTAAAACGGTCAACGCCGTCTTAATTTTCTCTAATTCCTGCCTATCCCCCCTGCCTAAATTTTTCAAAAGCAGTTTATCGGCGATGGATGTAGCGTGGTCCAACCTTACACCCGACTGCACGGCAGGCATTGCCGTACTCTGCGGTTCGGGCATAACGGGCGTGCGGACGGATACGGAGCTTAAGCCCACCCCCTCCGCCTCGGGGACAAACCTCTCTTTAGGCTTAAAAAGGCGCAACACACCGTAAAAAACCATACCGACACAGCGGAAAATTGCGGCGGCTGCAACAGCTTGCGCAAGCGAGTACCTACAGAGAAATACCGTCAGCGTTATTGCGGTAAATAAATCGACGAGATATAAAAACGGTTTCTTTTTTAACGAGCGGACTTTTTGCGAAAAGGCGCAGGCTAAAAAGGCGACGATGAAAATAAAGGCGAACGCACATACGTCGATTAAAAACAGCAGTGCAAAATCCGCCTTTGCAAATTCCGAAAACACTCTATCGAAAAACGTAGCAATACTTTCCATACGGATAAATTATATCCGCCCTGCCGTGCGACAGGGCGGATATTTTATAATTATTTAGCGAAATTTGACAACTGTATTTGCAAACATCTTTCGGATTCATTCCGTACCGTCGTTATTGCGATACTAACCGTTTAATAAATACTCTACGCTTTATTCGGGTATGTTCCTCTGAAAAGATGCTAGCTCGTCAACGCAAACTTCGCTTTAACGCCTTTGTTATCGCAAAGGCTGTCTTTGCTTAGTTGCGTTTCCTCTTCCCACAAAATCTTTGCAAGCAAATCTTTTGCGGGAGCCCTTTTATTGCGTGTGAGCACCGCCGACAGGAGCTTACAATGAAGTAAGTGACTTAGGCGGAGCGGAACACAACGCAGAAATACGACGCATATTTACAGAGCGCAATTATATATTCAAATCTAACTGCCTGCAAGCCCGTATATTTATAATCGTCGTATCAACGACGCTCTCGTCGAGCCCGTAAATTTTGCACACTACGTTTTTGTATAGAGCCAACTGCGGGGTATACTTATTAATTACGCTCGCATCCGTGCGGGAGGTATATTTATAGTCGATTATATGTGCCGAAACTGCCTTACCGTCTATTCTTTCAACGCATAAAAGGTCGATTGCGCCCTGCACTATAACGCTGTTACCCTCATCGGTATGCACGCTATCTTTTAAACTTACCCCTTCCCTTAGGCTTATATATTCGGACGAAGGCAGTCTGCATAAAAATTCTCTTTCCCTGTAAAGCGACTTATCCTCAACCCCTTTAAACGACGGCATAGACAAAATGGCGACAAGCTTTTCTACGTTCAAAAGCTCCGTCTGACTTTGAGTTATCAGCCCCTTTTCAAGGAATTTTTCAATCTCCCTTTTAACGCCCGTTTCGTCCTTAACTGAAAAATCGCAGAGCTCTAAAAATCTGTGATAGGCGATACCCGTATCCGCCGTTGAGTCGGAGCCGTCGGCGTCCCTTTCGTATTCGTCGTCGAATAAAGGCTGTGCGTCCTCTATATTGTCACGCTCCCATAAAAGCCTCGACGCAGAGCTTTTAACGGGAAGAGTAATAGCCTGTTCGTAGCCGTATTTAAACTCCGCCGCACCCTTAAGACTTTGCAAAAGACCTTCGTCGGGGCAATCGAGTATGGGGACGGGCGAGCCCTCCCTTACGCCCCGTTCTTCCTCCTCGAAATCGAGCTTTCGCAAGACGAAGCCGTCGAAATCGATGAGCGGCGCATAGGAGGTTGCGTACGCCGCATCCAACCTGTCGTAAGGCTTAGCGCTGCTCGTCAAAACGTATAAGGCGTATTTAGCTCGGGTGAAGGCAACGTACAAAAGATTTATTTCGTTGCTCAAATCCTCCTTTGCCGCCTCCATTGCGTTTAGCTTTCTTAGCAGAGTACTGCTTGAAATTCTGTCCTCGCCGTAATATTTGGGCGCAAAGCCGAACCTCTCGTCAAAAGGCATATCCTCTTTAGAATCGCCCCTAAAGCTTGCGGCAATATCGGCGACGATTACGACGGGGAATTCAAGCCCTTTAGAGGCGTGCATAGTTAAAACGTTTATGCTGTCCGCCGCAACCGACGCAGGGGCGCAAATTTTATTACCGCCCGTCTTGATTTTAAGTAAAAAGGCGTTAAGCGACAGCTCGCCGCCCGCACCGTACGCACTACGCTGCAGAGTGCGGAGATATGCAAGCTTTGCGGGGGATGAAAATTCCGCCGCAAAGTCGCCGCTGCTCATAATTTCGTCTATTAGCTTTGCCGCACCGATATTTTCCGAAAGGGTACGCAGTCTTTTAACCTTTTCGAAAAAGGAGTTAATCTTTAACGAGAGCTCGTCGTCAACGTCTTGTGCATATTTCTTTACCGCCGTACGGAAGAGCTTTTCTTCCTTATCGTAAACGTTATTATATTTAACACGGATTTTAACGAGCTCGTCCTCGCTAAAGCCACCGAGAGGCGACAGCATAGCCGAGGCGAGCGGAATATCTTGCTCCGCATTATTCAAATAGGATAAAATATCGAGAATTTTAATTATCTCGCACCTTTCGCAGACGTTTACCTCCGCAGAGGCGGCGACGGGGTATTCAGCCGACAGCGTGCGAATGATTTCCTGAACGTTGGCGGAAGAGCGCTTGCGTGTTAATACGCATATATCGCCCACCTGTACCTTTACTTCTCTGCCCTCGTCTGCGTCGTAATAGGTTGAATTCAACGCCTCTTTAACGAGCTTTAAAACGGCAAGCGCCTCTCGTGAAGTCTTTTTTGCGGCGACCTTTTCGTCCGCCACGGAATAGACTTTATCCGCCGCCTCTTTGCCGCTCTCGCCCTTATCGTAAACGCAGAACTGAGCAACGCCTTTAAAACCCTCGCCGTAGCGAGCGCCGCCGCGCATAGCGTGCCCCGAAGAATAGTTGAAGGAGCAGAAGGGGGCTTTCATAACCTTGGAAAAGACCTTATTTACGAAGTCGATAACGGCAATGCTGCTCCTGAAATTGTCGGGGAGAACTACGAATTTTCCGTTATCCCCCACGCTTTCGCACTTACCCGAAAAGAACGAGGAACGACTGCCCCTGAACCCGTAAATCGCCTGTTTTACGTCGCCGACGCAGAAAATATCGTCGCCCGTAGCGTAGGCTATAATCTCGTCCTGAATGGGATTGACGTCTTGATATTCGTCGACGAATACGAATTTATACTTTTCCCTTATCTTAGCCCTTATGTCGCCGTCGCAGTCCTCGCCCCTTAAAAGCCTAAGGCTGTACTGCTCCAAATCGCCGAAGTCCATCTTCCCCTCGGAGCGTTTGACCTCGCCGTACTCCTCGTCGAACGCAAACAAAAGATTGCAAAAGGCTACGGCGAGCTTGCCGCTTTCAAAAAAGCGTTCCCTTTCAAGCTCCTCGTCGTAATCGGTCAATTCTTTAAAGCGCTTTTTTACCTTGTCGCAGAAATTTTTAAAGAGAATATCTTCGTCGCTATTGCCCGCAGGCCGCCTTAAAGAAGTCAGCTTTTGCGGTGCGCCGAATAGGCTCGGCGATTTTAAATAACCGTCTATACTGCTCCGCATATCGTCCAAAATCTCAAAGAACTTCTTCTCGTCTTTGAGCTTTGCAAACTTTTCTTCAAACTCGTCTATGGCGGCGACGAGATTTTCAAGCTTTTCTACAATCGCCCCCTTTAAACGACCGCAGACCTCCTCGAACCCCTTTTCGGTATACGTTTCGCCCTTAGCCCTCTCTAAAAGAATTTTATAGTCGGGGCAAATTCTCACCCGCTCGTATGCGTCGGAGAGCATCGTGCGCAAGGGCTTGTCGCTGCGCTTTTTCTTGAGCTTGCCCAAAAGCGTCAAAAATTCCACGTCGGCGCTTTTATACCTCTCGTCGAATACGGAGTCCATAGCCCTCTCTTTAAGAGCCGACCTCTCCGCTTCGTCCGAAACGACCTCGAAAGAGGAGTCTACTTGCAACTCGTAGAAGTACGTCTTGACCAAACGAGAGCAGAAGGCGTCTATAGTGCTAATGTCGGCGGTGTTTATCTTGCCGAGCTGTTCCCTAAGACGCTTGCGTGTTTTATCGTCCGCACCGTTGAGCCTTTTAACGAGCTCCGTACGCAGTTTATCCTTCATCTGCGCCGCCGCCTTTTTGGTAAAGGTTACGCACAGCACGTTGTCCAAATCCGCACCGCCGCATATAATGTCGGCGAGCCTTTTAATCATAACGGTGGTCTTTCCGGCACCTGCGGAGGCGGACACCATAACGTTGCCCCTTGCCTCTATTGCGGCAATCTGTTCGTTCGTTGCGTTCATACCTCTTCCTCCCCGCCGTCGCCGTTTCCGCCACCATTTGCTCTGCGGACGATTTCGGCAATCGTCTGACAGTTTGCCTTTTTCTTCTTCCTTACGCCGCCGACTTCAGCATCGTAGCCGCATAAGCCCTTTAAACTACAGCTGTCGCACGCTTTTTCCACGGGCGAGGGCGCTATTTCACCCTTTAACATCTCTCTGCCGCCCTGTTCCAACAGAATATCCGAATACTGCAAAAAGTATTTAAAATCTTCACTGCTCATAGCTCGGTCAAGTTTTTTGCCGTTTAGATACGCACCGACGTACTTGCTCTGCTTTTTCTCTTCCACGGAGAGGTCGGAATGCTTGACCACCTCCTCACTGCCGTCCATAAAGCCCTGCAAAGTAAAGCCGTTGCCGTCGTCCGAATAGTCAAGGTTGGCAGGGAAGTAGTATGCGCCGACGGGTCGCCTGTCCTTTGCGGCGGCGGAAAGATATATGGGCAGTTGCAGTTTTAAGCCCATATAGTATGCGTCCGCCTCGGCTCTTACCGTGCCCGTCTTATAGTCGATAACCCTGACCATATCTTCGCAGCTGTCTACCCTGTCTATTCTTCCGCTTAAATTTACGCCGTTAGCAGCAGCCTTGCATACCCTTTCCACACTTTCAACCCTAAAATCGGAGCCGTAAATCTGTTCGTACACGGCTTGAGCAACGACGCCCGCCTCGTCTATAAGCGAATTTGCGGCATAACTTGCCGCACCGTCCTCTGCGGGCACGGAATAAAGGGACGTGGCAAGCAGTTCCTCTGCCTTAGTTCTTGCAAACCGAGCGCAATCCTCCTTATCCTTAAAAGAATTGCTGTTTTCGGTAACCTGCTTTAACACTTCGTGCATTAAATTGCCGGCATCTAAGGGGCGGAGAGAGCCTTCCCTTCTCTCGTTAAGACGCAATCCCCTCTGCGCAAAGGACTTATAGGGGCAGGAATAGAATGTCTCCAAATCGGTAGGAGAGACGTCTCCGCCGTATAAAAGGCTTAAATCCGCCTTGTTCGTTTTTACAGCGGGGAAACACTCCTTTCCGCTGTCTTTAAACTCGCCCGTCAGCATCGAATATACGGAGGATACCCTCTCGGGCTTGTCGCAATAGGGGTCGGCAACGTACTGAGCCACCCTCCTTATTGCAGGAGCGGGGCGGCAGACGTAATAGGTGAAATAGTCCGCCGACGAAGAAAGTTCTTTGGCGGAATGCACCTTTATAGGCGCACCGTTGCAGGTAAACAGCCTTTTTGTGTAGTCGATAACTTCGCTTGCGCCCAACTCCTCGCCGCCGCTACGCACGGGATAGACGAGGTACAGCTTTTCTGTAAAGGCGCATAGATTGAGCGCAACTGTCTCCTTAATTCTCAAGTTGACCTGCGAAATCTTAGGCGACACGGCAAGCTTGACCTTTTCCATCGAAGTAAGCTCGCTGTCGGTCAAAATTGCGGTATCGGGAGAGGCGGAGGGCACTGCGCCCGTTAAGCCGCCTACGATAAGCACCTTACTGCCTGCGTTTGCACAAGTTGATAAATCGCCGACAAACACGGCGTCCTGCTTAGGGGGAATGAGCGAGATTTGCGCCGCAGTAAATCCGCTGCGGAGAATTTTTGCAAACTCTCGCACAGCGTACTTTTCGCCGAAGGTGAGCTTTTGAGCCTCGTTGACGACGGCTACCGCCTCCTCGTACGCCCTTGCGGACATAGAGCCTATAGACGCAAAACCGCAATTTTCCGCCTCCTCCGCCATCTGCGCAAGCCGCACCTGACAGCCGAAGAGCTCCAAAAGCCCCCTTACGCCGTCGCAAAAGCGTTCGCCGTCCGCCCTGTTCGCCGGTAAAAGCTTAAGTCCTGAAATAAAGGCTGTACGCACTCTCTCTATTTTTTCCTCGTCAAAACAGGGTTCGTTAGCGCATATATCGGGGTTTACGGCTCTTTTAACGCCGCCCGTGCCTGTAACCGCACGCAACATATAATTGATAAATACGTCCTTATCCCCCCTCATATCCTCACTTTCAAAGGTGAATAGGGGCGAGCTTACGACCGATATAACACTGTTTTGACGGCAGCCGTCCGCTGCACAGGTCAAATAATTCAACAAAAATTCGCAGACAGCGTGCGAAGATAAGGGATAACGCCTATCTACATAGTATGGAATGCCGTACTCCTCGAAAACCCTCTCGAGAACGGGTTGGAAGGAATTGACGTCGGGCAACATTACCGAAATATCACGGTAGCGCACCCCGTCCTCCTGCACGGCTTTTAGTATAGCCGCCGCAAACAGAGCGCACTCGTCGTCATCGTCCACCGCCTCTATAACGTTCACCTGACCGAGCGGTATTTCGACTGCGTCGGCGTAGTGAAAGCTCTCGGGCTCGAATACGCACTTTCTAAGCTGCTCTGCAGCAGGGCAGAGAGAGGAGGGGACGACGGTTCTGTTTACGGCAAGAGAACACTCTTTTGCCAAGCCCTCGAAATTTGTCCACGCCTCGTTTACATACTTGCCCTCTCGCCCGCCGATAAATATACCGCTGACGTTATCGGCGGTCTGCAAGCAGGCTTTTACAGCGTCCGCAACTGAAGACGTAAATGCCTGAAATCCGAGCAAAACGACGTCCGCCCCGATTATTTTTTTACTGTTTCTAATTAAGTCGGGCAACCGCCTTAAGTAGGCGTTCCTGTCCGTTGCGCCGTTTTCCTTAAGGTACTCGAAGTACTCTCTATACAATAGCTCTAAATCGGAGAGCTTGCGAGAGAGCAAGCTGTCGCCCGTGACCGCCTCAGCAAGGTCGTCGGGGGAGATTTTGGAGGAATACAAAAGGGCAATCGTATCGTAGACCTCCTGAGCCGCCCCTGCCGCAGAAAGTCGGTTAAATAGCTTTAGCCGAGACCTGTTCTTTTCTATGAGTCGGCTTAACGCCATTGCAGAGCCTTGGCTAGTTAAAACGTCGTCGCACCTGCCACCTTCTGCGCTCATAAAGCGGGATAGGGTATAGATGGACGTGGAAAACGTACCGCCCACCTCTTCGCACACCGCCCTTTCGGCGACGAGGGACAGCCTGTCCTCACACAATACGACGAGCCTTTTGCCCTCTTTACCGTCCCTTTCGGCGTGGTCCGCAACGATTTTTTTAAAGCTTTTAAGAGCTGCGCCGAGATAGGGCGCAATAATAACTTCTGTCATAGCTACATT
>JBJFAF010000145.1:0-2399 GCA_051887755.1 Candidatus Coproplasma sp. | reverse complement strand
CACATCGAGCTTGCCGCTCCCGTATCCCACATCTGGTACTTCCGAGGCGTGCCCTCCAGAATAGGCTTAGTGCTCGATATGAGCCCTAAGGATTTGGAGCAGGTAATCTACTTTGCGGCTTACGTCGTAATCAACCCCGGCAATCAGGCTATGGTTTTCGAAGACGCTCGCGGCAACGTTAAAAAGGTAGAATACAAGCAAGTAATCACCGACAGGGATTTACATGCAATCGAAGAAAAGTACGGCGACAGCGAAACCACCGGACTTAAAGTCGGTATGGGCGCAGAGGCAATCCGAGAGCTTTTAATGGCTGTCGACATCGAAAAGGAATGTAAGGAAACCAAGGAAATTATCGAAAGCTCCAACGCCAGCCAGAAAAAGCTTAAGGCAGTTAAGAGAATCGAGATTTTGGAATCGTTCAGAAAGAGCGGAAATAAGCCCGAGTGGATGATTTTGACCGTCCTTCCCGTACTTCCCCCCGAACTCCGCCCTATGGTGCAGCTCGACGGCGGCAGGTTTGCATCTTCCGACCTCAACGATTTATACCGCAGGGTAATAAACAGAAACAACAGATTAAAGAGAATGATAGAGCTTGGCGCTCCCGATATGATTATCAAGAACGAAAAGCGTATGTTGCAGGAGGCGGTCGATGCGTTAATCGACAACGGCAGAAGGGGCAGAGCTCTTTCCGGTCCTTCCAACAGGGAGCTTAAGTCCTTGTCGGGGATGCTTAGAGGCAAGCAAGGCCGTTTCCGTCAGAACTTACTCGGTAAGCGTGTCGACTACTCAGGCCGTTCGGTTATCGTCGTAGGTCCCGAACTTAAGCTCTATCAGTGCGGTCTTCCTAAGGAAATGGCAATCGAACTCTTCAAGCCCTTCGTTATGAAGAGACTCGTTGAGAGCGGTCAGTGCCAAAATATCAAGAGCGCAAAGCGTGCCGTAGAGAAGGCAAAGCCCATGGTATGGGATATTTTGGAGGACGTAATCAAAGAACACCCCGTTCTTTTGAACCGTGCTCCTACCCTCCACAGGCTCTCGATTCAAGCGTTCGAGCCCGTGCTTATCGAAGGCAGAGCGATTAAGCTTCATCCCCTCGTATGTACGCCCTTCAACGCAGACTTCGACGGCGACCAGATGTCCGTTCACGTCCCTCTTTCAATCGAGGCTCAGGCAGAGGCAAGGTTCTTAATGCTCTCTTCCAACAATATCTTAAAGCTTTCCGACGGCAAGCCCGTTATGTCCCCTTCGCAGGATATGGTTATGGGTGCTTACTACCTCACCATTATAAGAAGGGAAGAGGGTAAGTTCTACCGCTGGTCGGGCGACAGATATTACGAGTGTGCAGAGGGCGACGAGGGTGCAGAAAAGTACGTTCCCAACGCATATATTTCCGAAGACGAGGTTATGATGGCTTATCAGACCAAGTACCTGCATATGCAGGACGAGGTGTACGTTCGCCGTATCGTGACCATCAAGGACAAAAACTCTCCCTATTTCGGACAGACGGTACAAGGTCTTGTAAAGACTACCGTCGGCAGAATTATATTCAACGAGCAGTTGCCTCAGGATTTAGGTTTCGTTAAGCGTGAAAAGCCCGAAGATTACCTCAAGTACGAAATTTCCTACGAATTCTTAGGAAAGAACGTCGCCGTCGGCAAAAAGCAGCTCGGTCAGATAGTCGACCGTTCGTTCAAGGTGGGCGGTGCGGCAGAGGCGGCAGAAGTGCTCGACAAGGTAAAGGCTCTCGGCTATAAGTACTCCACAATCGGCGCAATCACGACTTCCGTATTCGATATGCACATTCCTGCGGCTAAGAAGGCAATCGTTGAAGAGACCGAACAGAAGGTACTTCAAATTGAAAGGAAATATCAGAGAGGTCTTTTAAGGGAAGAGGAGCGTTACAACGCAGTTATCAATGCGTGGGATAACGCAACCGACACCGTTACGGACGCACTTAAGGCGTCGCTCGATAAGTTCAATCCCATATGGATGATGGCAAATTCGGGTGCCCGTGGTTCAATCGACCAGATGAAACAGCTTTCCGGTATGCGCGGACTAATGGTTAACCCTCAGGGTCGTAAAATCGAAGTTCCCGTTAAGTCGTGCTTCAGGCAGGGTCTTTCGGTTCTCGAATACTTCATCTCCTCGCACGGCGGTCGTAAAGGTCTTGCCGATACGGCGTTAAAGACGGCTGACTCGGGTTATCTTACCCGTAGGCTCGTAGACGTCTCCCACGAAGTTATCGTAAGGGAAGAGGACTGTATGGCAGGCTCTAAAAAGCCCCGCGGTATGGTCGTAAAGGCTATTATCGGACCTAACGGCGAGGTAATAGAAGGTCTTGAAGATAGAATTCAGGGCAGGTTCGTATCCGAAGACGTGGTCGATAAGGACGGCAACCT
>JBJFAF010000144.1:0-2426 GCA_051887755.1 Candidatus Coproplasma sp. | reverse complement strand
TATCAGGAGGTTTAGGTAATGTTAAACGTTAACTTAAGCTCCCTGTTTCTTGCCTCCGACGGGCTTGTTATCGGTTTAGGCGTCGGGTTAGGTGTTGCAATAATAATTGCGGCTGTAGTCAGCTTTATTCTCGGAGCTAAAAGCTACAAGAAAAAGTTAGACCAGCAGTTTGGTTCCGCTCAGACACGTGCAGATAAGATGATTGAAGATGCCCGTGCCGAGTGTAAAGCGCTTAAAAAAGAGGCTATATTAGAGGCAAAGGAACAGGAGCTGAAATTAAAGAACGAATTTGAGAGAGAGTCCCGTGAGAAGAAAGCGGAATTAAACAGACAGGAACAGCGTTTAAATCAACGTGAGGACAATCTTGAGAAGAAGGAATCTGCGCTCGACAGAAAGAACGAAGAACTTGATAACCATAAGAAAGCTCTTATAGCAAAAGAGCAAGAGATTGATAAGTTACAGGAAAAACTTTCTAACCAGCACGAGCTTATGATTCAGGAGCTTGAAAAGGTTTCTCAGCTTTCAAAGGAAGAAGCTAAAAAGCTTTTAACCGATGAAATTTTGGAGGAGACTAGGCACGACGTCGCTTTGCAGGTTAGAAATATCGAACAGACCGCAAAGGATGAGGCTGAGCACGAGGCTAAGAATATTATTTCTCTTGCCGTTCAGCGCTGTGCGGCTGACCACGCATCCGAAATAACCGTATCTGTCGTTCCCATTCCCAGCGACGATATGAAGGCGAGAATTATCGGTAGAGAGGGTAGAAATATCCGTGCACTTGAAAATGCGACGGGTATTGAGCTTATCGTAGACGATACGCCCGAAGTGGTAATTTTAAGCGGCTTTGACCCCGTAAGAAGGGAAGTTGCAAGGCTTGCCCTTGAAAGGCTTATCACCGACGGGCGTATCCACCCCGCAAGAATTGAAGAGACGGTTGCAAAGGTCAAAAAAGAGCTTGACCAGGAAATCAAAGCCGCAGGCGAAAGCGCAATGTTCGACGTGGGCATTTACGGCTTACACCCCGAACTTATCAAGCTTATCGGTAGACTTAAATACAGGACGAGCTACGGTCAAAACGTTTATAAGCACTCAATTGAAGTGGCAGAGCTTGCAGGCATTATGGCTTCCGAGCTCGGTTTAGACGTTAATTTGGCTAAGCGTGCCGGTCTTTTACACGATATAGGCAAGGCGGTTGATAAGGAACAGGAAGGCACTCACGTTCAGCTCGGTGCGGACCTCGCTAAAAAGTATGGCGAAAAGCCCAACGTAATCAATGCAATTGCCGCACACCACGGCGACTGCGAGCCTAAGACGATAGAAGCCGTTTTAGTTGCTGCGGCAGATGCAATTTCAGGTGCACGCCCCGGCGCAAGAAGAGAGACGGGTACCAACTACGTTAAGCGTTTGGAAAAGCTTGAACAGATTGCTTCCGATTTCAACGGCGTTGATAAGTGCTATGCAATTCAGGCAGGTAGGGAAGTCAGGGTCATCGTCAAGCCCGAACAGGTTGACGATGCTCAGGCAATGTTCCTTGCAAAGGATATTGCTAAGAAAATAGAGGCTGAACTTGAATACCCCGGCCAGATTAAGGTCAACGTCATTCGTGAATCCCGTGCGGTAGAATACGCAAAGTAATTTGGATTTATTACCCCCGACAATGCTTAAAATTAGTGTTGTCGGGGATATGTATATTTATATATAAATTAACAGTAAATTCAGGAAAAGAAATGGCAACGTTTAAAGCAGAAGATTTTACGCTTGAAGTTAGTTTTATAAATTATAAAGAAGAAAAAATATTTAATAATATTATTACAAATTATACTGTTCGAATTGCTGTCAAATGCTTTGATTATTCAGCTATAACAGAATTTTATATAAGCAAAGAAGAATGGGTTGGCTTTATTAAACGCCTTACGGAGCTATACGATAGCTTGAAAGTAGGCGTTGCAGGAATAAGCGATTACGAACCCGACCAAAATAATTTATATTTCAACTCTGACGGCACGGGCAATTTTATTATCAGCGGAGTGTTTAATAATTGGGGTGATTGGACTTTGAAGTTTGAAAAATCATTTGACCAAACGTATTTTAGACACTTTATAAAACAATTGAACGACGAATTAAGCGAGTTGAATAAATAAATAGCTTTTTGTAAAAAAAAAGAAAGCATTAAGCTTTCGCTTAATGCTTCTCAAATGGTGCCGGGTAAGGGGTCGTAAGGTGCGCAAGCGACGGAATAGCGATTATTGCGGTACGCCAATCGCATCACATTATTTCGTAAATCCGAGCACTGCACATAAAAGAAGACGCTAAGTCTTCACTTAGCGTCTCTTCAAATGGTGCCGGTGATCGGGGTCGAACCGATACGGTATCACTACCACGGGATTTTGAGTCCCGCGCGTCTGCCAATTCCACCACACCGGCAA
>JBJFAF010000143.1:0-2450 GCA_051887755.1 Candidatus Coproplasma sp. | reverse complement strand
CAACTACACCGACGGCGTAGGCGCATACAACGACGACGGTACTTTAAAGGACAACATATTAGTTATTTACCTGACCGAAGCAAACAAACTTGATATTTTAGGTTCTTGCTACGTGAACGGTGTTAAAGTTGATATAACACAGTACGTAACGGACAGCGCCGGAGTTGTTCACAAGGGCGTTGGTGAAATATTCAATAACCGTAGATACAGCGGCGACGACCGTAAGAACGTCGGCATAGCCAGGTTATGCGAAGTTTACGGCGGCGTAGCGTTGAGAGTAGTGGGTACGGTATCCAACAAGATGGTCGACGGAATAGCTGAAATTACAGGTCTTACCGATTTTGACTCCGAGGGCAACGGCGGTACTGTAGGCGATAGCGGCGGTATGGCTCGTATGATCAACGCCAAGAACGTTACAATCGAAGGCGTAGGCGAAAATGCCGTAATCAAAGGCTGGGGCTTCCACTTTGTATCAAGTACCCTTGCAAGGTTCGGTGAAAACGACGGTAAGAGTTTTGAAGCAAGAAACATCACTTTTACCGGTTATCCCGAAGATGCTCTTGGCGCTGAAGGCGAGCAGGAGAGTAAATCTCTTTCTTCTGCGTTATCGGCACCGGTAGAAAGAGTTTGGGTTCATAACAATACTTTCGAGCAGGGCGGTAACGGCAATGCGGCAGAAGGCGATAAGGGCGAAGGCGACGGCAGCTGCGACTTCAAGCGTGGTCAGTACTATACCAACTCTTATAACAGATATGAGAATTGCCATAAGACCAACCTTGTAGGTTCTTCAAGCACTTCCGTACAGTTTAACGTAACCTTCCACCACAACTATTGGTATAATTGTCATGCTCGTCAGCCTATTGCAAGGTGCGCTAATATACATATGTATAATAACTACATACAATATACGGGCAGCGTTTCGATGTCGTTCAGGGCAAGCAGCTATACGTTTAGCGAGAATAACTATTACGACGGTTGCAGCAAGGTTTGGGATACGTCCGAAGGCGGCGGTGCGCATAAGTTCTACAACAATATCGAAGTAGGTACTTATGGTAGCGGTGCGGCGGTCGATAACGTTTCAAGCCGTACTGAGGCAGTTGCAAACAATTGCAAGTTTATTGCGGCAGGTATTGATTATAGTTCATTCGATACAAACCCTGACTTGTTCTACTATGATCCTGTAAATCAAGTTTCTATTTGCGAAATGACTGACGCCGTAACTGCAAGAAACGACTGCTTGAAGTACTCCGGCGCGTTAAAGCACAGCTACGACAATATTTATACGGACGTTATTGCAGAAAGTGATAAGCCTACCGAAGCGCTTTCAATCACGCAGAGCGGAACTACCATTAATCTGGCTTCAGGCGAGGCGGCAAACGGTATAAAATATATCAATTGCAGCAACGGTAAGGGCAAAGGCAATATATTATCATTCAGAATTGCTGAAGAAGCAGACGTTGAATTGACTTGCGGCGGCAACGCAGACCTTTTAAGGGTTGACGGTTTGGTTGTTCAGACTTCAATAACCAATTACGTTGGTACGCTTGAAGCAGGAACGTATGTAATCCGTGCTTCCAAGTTTGGTTTAGACAGTAACGTCAAAGAAGGTAACGTATCGTCTATTACCTTAAAGAGCGGGTTGACTGATGAACAGAGAGCTGCAAACGTTATTAGTTTAATAAATGCAATCGGCACGGTTGAACTCACCACGGATTGCAAAGTTAAGATTGATGCAGCGCAGTCAGCTTATAGTGCGCTAAGCGCAAGCGCTAAGGCGCAGGTAACCAACGCTTCTACGCTTACAAGCGCAGTAACGCAGTATAATAACTTGGCAGCGGCGCCCGTAATTGAATTGATTAACAATATCGGCACCGTTAATGCGAACAGCGGCACTAAGATTACTGCGGCAAGAAACGCTTACGATGCGCTTACGATAGAGCAGAAGGCTTTGGTAACCAACTACTCAACGCTTACTGCGGCTGAAGCTGATTACGTTCAATACGAAGTTGAAGGTATCAACAACGCAATTAATGCACTTGCAGATCCTTCGACGGTATCCACCAAGGCGGCTATCGAAAGCTTGCTTGAGGAGTACAATACCGTTAAGGATATGTACGATGATCTCGATACAGATCAGAAGGCACAGGTTACCAACTACTCCAAGGTTACGAGCGGTATCACGGCGTTGAATGCAAAGCTTGCTGAGATTGCACTTGCTGAAGAGCAGGCGCAGGCGTATACGGATATTACCGCAAAGCTTGATGCAGTGACTAGCGTTGAATCACTCTCAAATGCAGAGTGTGCGGATATAGTTGCTTTGTACGATAAATTAAGTGCAGAAAAGCAGACGGAAATTTCCGCTAACGCAACTTATATTGCAGTGAAAGATAAGTATGATGAATATGCGTCGCAGGCTAAGACGTTAATCTTCTCTGCGGCTGACGACCCTA
>JBJFAF010000142.1:0-10300 GCA_051887755.1 Candidatus Coproplasma sp. | reverse complement strand
CGATTTAAAAAAAGAATATAAATTTTGTCGTTTATTAGCAGGGCGTAGCTTATATAAAAATATCGGGCGGCTGGTATCAGCCGCCCGAAAAAACTATTTATAATGGGTATATTTAAGGCAAATTATGCGCCTTAGGCTTTCTCTGCCACGACATAGTACTCGCCCTCGATATCCAAAACCGCCTCGTATTTTTCAGCGTCCAACAACGAGCTAATATCTTTAGAGAAGCTGCCGCCCGTGATATTCACTTCGGTATCCGCACCTTTAGTTATTTCGCCGTTGAATACGCCGCCGTATACGTTTATCGTGGGCGTTTCGGGATAATCGTCGGGATACGAGTTTTTATCCACCCTTAAAGCCGCTTTGCCGCCAGTGAACGTGCCGCCGTAGATATTTAAAACGCCGTTAGACGAGAATATGTACGCACCGTAGCCGTTTTCGCTAACGTAAGTACCGCCGTAAATATCTGCTTTCCCGTAGTTATCCACCGCTACGGCAGTACAGTTCCAGGACTGAATTGAGTTCTGCAATTTTACCGTAAACTCGTTATCGCCCTTAAGCGTTGCTTCAAGACCGCAGACTTCTATGCAAGAGCCTATGTCGCTGGTTATCTTGACGCCGTTGAACGTGCTGTACGCAAAACAGAGATAGAACGCAGGAATGGTTCCGCCGGGTGCGGTAAGCCCGTCGTTGTTTTGAGTAAACTCGCCGCCGTTTACCGTAATCGTTGCAAAGGTCACGCTACCGGAAGCGATAAAGCGATAGTTGGTTTTTGCGATTACGTTGTTTAATTCGACGGTTGCGCCTATTAATTCGGTTTCGGTTTCTTCGCCGTTATCAGGGCGGATAAGTGCGCCGTTATCGGTATTGCCGACGTATCTTCCGCCGTTGAGAATGAGCGTAGACGTGTTTGAAAGCTTGAAAAAGCCCCAAGACAATGCGTTGCTTTCGGGTATTACCATTCCGCCCGTCGTTGCGTTGACCGTAAGACGGGATAAGCCGTTGACTGCAAATACTCGACCGTTTTCATAATTATTCGTTAAAGTGTACTCGCCGAGATTTAAGGTTAAATCGCAATCAACGGAAATTACGCTTTCTACGGCGATATCTTTTATAAGCGTGACGATTCCGCCCTGTGCAACCGCCGCAAGCAGACTCTCCTCGTTAGAGACGTAGTAGACTTCGCTCAAATCGTCGAATTTTGCAAGCTCTTCGTCCACCTTAGCGAAGTACTTGGCGTTTTGGATACCGATTAAAATTTCGTTATAGGTTGCGGTGAAATCAGCTTCGTAGTTGGGGCGGCTTAAAATTAGCTGTTCCCACTCTTTTTCACTGCGGCTTAATTGTTCGGTTTTGTATATATCAAAGTAAGAGACTGTAGGGGTAGGCGCTTCTACGGAAATAGTAGCTTGAGTTTCGTCCGTATAGATTATCGTAAAGTCGTATTTACCCGTTTCTTCGTTGTATTCGCAATCTATAGAAGATATGCCTACGCCGTCGTCGCCCTTTTCGCCCTGTATACCTTGTTCGCCCTGTATACCTTGCTCACCCTGTATACCTTGCTCGCCCTTGAGCGAATTTAAGAAGTCGGTCTCTGTACCCGTATTGCCCGCCTCGAGCCAAATCTCATATGCAGACTTGCCGTCGTCACCCTTTTCGCCTTGTATACCTTGCTCACCCTGTATACCTTGTGCGCCCGTGTCGCCTTTATCGCCTTTTTCTCCTTGTGCGCCCGTTGCACCCTCGGCTTTAATACCCGTATCGGTTTCGCCTATCCACCAATTACCGTCTTTTATGTAGGGAGTAAGTCCGTCTTTGCCGTCTGCACCCTGCTCGCCCTGAATACCCTGTGCGCCCGTTGCGCCCGTGTCGCCCTTTTCGCCCCGAATAGAGCTAAGCCACTCCTCGTAGCTCAACGGTGTCTGCGAATTACTCTCTGCGTTGGCAACGTATAATTCGTATACGGCGGCAATCTGCGCATCCTTTTCCGAAGTATTCGGCGTAATACTGCAAGCGGTTAAGCCAGCCGTACCCGCCCCCAAAGCAGCGGCAGACAATACTGCGGCGGCTATAGTTCTTTTTTTCATTAACGAAATCTCCTTAAAAAATTAATTAGCTAACCATACAGTATATTTTTTAACCGAAATAAAATTGACAATTTTTGTATAATCTCGAACTCTTTTGCGGTTTTAAATCTTATAAGCCGTTAAAATTTAACGCTCGCTAAATTTTATTGACATTTATTAATTTAAGTAGTAACCTTATTTACGAACAAATGATTATTTTAAATTCCGACCAAAAGGTTGCAGACAAAAAAATAAGCGACTGGTACTTTAAAGGGACTAAGCAGGTGTTCGTTTTGACGGGCTACGCAGGCACGGGCAAGACTGCGCTTATTAAACACACCGTACTTGAAACGCTGGGGCTTGACGATAGCTTTAGTGCGGCTTTCGTAACCCCTACGGGTAAGGCGGCAACCGTACTCTTAAAAAGCGGAGTTTGCGCCTGCACCCTGCACAGACTTATTTATCAATCGCAAACGATTGAGCAGGAAGTCGAAGTAAACGGCAAGAAGATTAAGGTCGAAAAGTTAATCTTTAAGCGCAGAGAGAGCATCGATAAGGCGATTAAGCTTATTATTATAGACGAGGCGTCTATGGTTTCCGACGAAGTGCTCGCCGACATTTTAAACTTCGGGGTTAAAGTCCTTTTGTGCGGCGACGACGCGCAGCTGCCGCCCGTGGAGGGATTTAACAGTTTTTTAAAGCAGCCCGACCACACCTTGACGCAAATTGTCAGGCAACAGCAGGACAACCCCATAATAAAGCTTGCCACCCTTGCAAGGGAAGGTAAGCCCATACCTTTCGGCAATTTCGGAGGGAAGGCGTCGGTTGTCTACGGCAGAAGTTTTTCGGGCGAAAAGCGACAAGGTCTTTTGACCCGTTGCGACCAAATTATCTGCGGACTTAACAGGACGAGGGCTAAACTTAACGACGAAGTTAGGACGATTTTGGGCTATGAAGGCTTACCCCAAAGCGGAGAAAAGCTTATTTGCACCTATAATAATTGGGAGCAATATATCGACGGCGAAATGCGCTTTAACCTCGTAAACGGCATAATCGGCACTGCCTACGCTCCCTTTTACGAGCCCGAAACATATATGGGTTTTATACAGTTTAAGCCCGACTTTTTAGACGAAGTCTGCCCCGACGTATTGCCCTTTGATACGGGTATTTTTGAAAACGGCGAGTACCGCTATAAGCACGGCGATAGCTTTGCAAAGTTCGACGAAAACGGAGAGCCGACGGGCGTTTTTCAGCTTAATCGGTTTGAGTTCGGCTATTGCATTTCCTGCCATAAATCGCAGGGCTCGGAGTTTGAAAAGGTGGTTGTGTTCGATGAGAGCTACGCCTTTAAAGAGGATAAAAACCGCTGGCTGTACACCGCCGTAACGAGGGCAAAGGAAAAGTTGATCTTAGTCAGGTAAAATAATTATATTAAGTATAATTCTCCATAAAAAATGCCCCCTGCAAGGCTTGCCTTGCAGGGGGTACTTTAATTATGAGGTTATATTCGCTTTAACTATTCTCTTCGGCGGACTTTATAAGGTACGCCGCAACGTCTAAGGCACGGGGGCAGTTTACTGCGTCTGCGCCCACGTTGCACAAGGATATAAACGAAGATAGCTCTTCCGCACCGTCCGCTTTGACAAGGCATTTACCCTTTAATTTTGCCTTGACCGTACTTACAAGCTCGCCGTCCGCACCGTTCAATCTTACGCAGTTTACGCCTGCGTCAGCGGCAACCTGACAAGCTTTTACAAGCTCGTTTTCCCTTAAAACGGCACAGTCGAAAGAGAGCCTTAAAGCCCGTATTTTCGCCGTCTTTTTAAGCTTTTTGCACTCCCTTTTAAAGTACTGAAAATTACCGTCCTTTATAAGAGCTGTAGGGGCGGAAACCTCCACCTCGTCCACTCCGTCTTTTACCGCACGCTTGACCGCATCCGCCTTACCCTCGGTCGTATCTCCCCCGTGCGGATAGGAAATTGCGGCAATGAGAGAAACTTTGGGGTCGTCCCCCAAAAAGCCGACGCACGCCTTTACATAAGCGGGATACACGACGAGCGCACCGATTTCCTGCGCATTCGCCCTGCGGCAAATATCCTTTAAATACGCCTTATCGCATAGCGGGGTCAGGCAGTCGCACTCAATCTTTAATGCGGTTGCCTTAGCCTCCTTAATGCGGTTAGCCCTTTTAAATTCTTCGAATTCCTCTTCGGCACTCTTTGCAGAAATTTCCTGTGTTTCCATAATTACTCCTTTATATACAAAATTTTACAGTATTTTACGCTTTGAGTAATTTATTATTGCCCTATGGCGTTGAAAGGTTTTTTATATCTAATTCTAACTTTTGCGTTTTGCTTTGTAGTCGTTCACTTTATCAAACTTGCGCTCGTCGGCTTTTTAAGCCTCAAGGAAAAAAAGCAGCCGCCGCCCAAGGCGGAAAAGAAGAGCGAGCCCGTGTACTATATCGTCGAAAAAAAGAAACCTCGCAGGGCAAGCTATTCCGAACCGAAAGAAATAGAGTTTAAAAAGTGAGTACGGCTCTATTTAGCTTAACTGCCCTTTTTAGTTAAATCAATCCTCGTAACGGGTCAAATTTTTGCCGTCTTCCCAAAGGCGCTCTAAGTGATAGAAATCTCTCATCTCGTCGTTGAAAACGTGTACGATTACGTCGCCGTAGTCAAGTACCGCCCATCTGCCTTCCCTTACGCCCTCTCTGCGGCGAGGTTCTAATTCGTACTCCTTGCTGAGCTTTTCCTCCAAATTCTCGGCAAGCGATTTAACCTGCGTGGTCGAGCGTCCGCTGCAAATAATGAAATAATCGCAGAGCGACGTCTTGCTCTCCACATCGATATAGACGACGTCGTAAGCCTTTTTACTGCTTAAAATTCCGCAGATGAGGTTTACCTTGTCAATGCTCTTCATTTCTTCCATAGTTTTCTCCTTTATCCTATGCGCAACGCTTAAATTTTTTTAAGCGTTTTTTTTATTTATTCTTTATCCACTCGTAGGCGCTTAAGGTCAATCCATCCATTTGGGCGCCCGTGGTTTGCAGATAGCGTACTTGATGGTATAACGCCTCCTTAAAGCAAAGGTGCAAATCTTCCTTAAAAAGCCCCCTTAAAAAGTCTACCCCCTCGAACTTTCTTCCCTCTTCAAGCATATCGCAAAGATACAAGAGTATGCCTGCGTCAGTCATATTTTCCCTGCCCGTGGAGTGGTACTTTATTGCGTCTAAAATAAGTTGGTCGTCAATGCCGAACGTATGCTCGGCGACGTACGCCCCCGAATATTGATGAATTACGGGCTCTGCCGTACCTTCGGGGCAGGTAAAGCCTTTTAGGTAGGGGCTGTCTTCGGTCAAGTATTTTGCGCAGTCGTGCAACGCCGCCATTACTATCGCCCGCCTCTCTTCAAGCCCCACGCGGGAGGCGTTTTCCGCACACATTACGGCAACCCGCAAGGTGTGTTCCCAACGGCTCCTTTTAAGCATTTCCCTTACGGGAAGAATATCTTTCATTATATATAAGCCGTTGTCCCTTATATATTGACAAACTTCTTCAGGAACATACCCGCTAAAATCTTCGTCTAACGCCGCAAGCGTGCGCACTGCGGTAGAACTCACCTTTTCGCCGACGAACGGAATGGTTAAGACCTTGCAATTTAATTGCTCCTCCACCCTCTTTTCGGCGGAGATAAAGCCCGCTTTCTCCTCTCTGGCGCACGCCGCAAGCTTGAAAAGTTCCAAAATTTTTTGGGGATTTTTCCACTCGGGAAAACTTGCAAGCATATCGCCTCCGATTATTAAAAACCTTTCGGCGTCGGGGTACTGACTTGCAATATGTTCGCAGGTTAAATAGGTGTAGGATACGCCGCCTTTGGTCAGCTCGTAGTTGGAGACCTCCGCCTGAGGTATATCCTTAAACGCCAAACGGCAACATTCGTAGCGGTGCCAAAAGTCGACGGCAAGTTTGCCGCTCTTGTGCGGACTGATTGCCGAGGGCATTATAATTATTTTATCGAGCTTTAATTCCTTAACCGCAAGTCGGGCAAGGTGAACGTGCTCTCTATGAACGGGGTTGAACGCACCCCCGAATACTGCTACTTTCATAACCGTTTTAAAATTCGTTTGTTTTGTCAATAATTTTTTTCGTGAGAAAAATTACGCTTGCCGTCGTTTCCGACGTATTGTTCTATACGCTGTGTGCGTTTTTAATTTGCTTTACCGCCGTGCGCTACTTTTTTAAAAGCGTTGCGGTTACAATAATTATCTCGGTTTTAGTCGCCGCCGCCGTCTGCCTTATTTCGCTCTTTTTGACCTTAAAAAAGAGGGAACGGCTTATTACGACTACGGTAGGCGAGGGAGAGCGAAAACTGCTTGCAATACATCTTTCCACTCTTCCGCCCGATAAGCTGAATAGCTTGTTTTTAGAGGCGTTTAACGGCGCATATCCCGCAGACAAAGGTTTAGAGGACGATGATAATGAATACAGATTCGCCTTTAAGCTATCGCCTTTAACCTGCGACGATATTGCCGCCGAAATTAAGAACGGGGGCGAAAAGCAGGTCGTCTTGCTGTGCTGTGCGCTCTCTCCCGATGCCGTGGGCTTTGCTAAGGACTTCGGAATTAAAACCCTCTGCATAGGGGAAATCTATCCCCTTTTGAAGACAAAGAACCTGCTGCCGCAGAGCTATCCCTTTGAAAATTCCTCCAAAAAAGGCGTGTTTAGCAAGGTTAAAAAGCGGTTCAACCGCAGGCTTTGCCCATCGCTGTTCTTTTCGGGTTTCTTCCTGCTCGTATACTCTTTCTTTTCCTTTTACCCTATTTGGTATATCGTTTCGGGCAGTATACTTACACTGCTGTCCGCCGTATGCCTCTTCTTTTCGGACAGCGGTTAAATTTTGATGTGGTCGAAGTCCTTGCGAGACGAGCGGCGGTATAATACGGCTTTACGACCGATTACGATTACGCACTCCGCCGAAAGCCTTTCGGCAAGCTCTCGCCCGAGCTGTTTAGGGTCGCCGTCGGCGTTTTCCAAAATAGTCACCTTAATGAGCTCCCTTGCCTCTAAGCAGTCGGAAAAGCTCTTGAGCATATTTTCGCCTATGCCCTCCTTGCCGACCTGACCGACGGGGTCTAAGTTGGCGGCAATCGATTTTAATTTACTGCGTTGTTTTGACGTTAACATTATATTTTATCCTTAATCTTATTCTGTTGTTTAGGGAACGTAGTCGAACTCCACGTCGCCGATTACGACGGTGTCGCCCTGTTTTAAACCCATTTTGAGTAGCTTTGCAATGACGCCTTTATCCCTTAAAATCTTTTGGAAATACGCCATAGATTCAGCATCGTTCAGTGCGACGTTTCTGCACAGCATATCAACGAGCGAACCCACCACGACGTATGCGCCGTTTTCGTCGATATAAATTTCAAAGTCTAAATTGCCGCTCTTTCTGTAAGTAAAATCTTCGTCCACCTCTACGGGCTCTGCCTTAGGAAGAGTAGAGAGTATTTCCCATACGCCCTTTATAAGCTCTTCCGTCCCCTCGCCGCTGACTGCGGTTATGGGGTAGAGCTTGTACTTTCTTGAAAATTTCTTTTTAAACGCCTTTAAGTTCTCCTCTGCGCCCGCAACGTCGCACTTGTTTAAAGCAACGACTTGAGTGAGCTTGGACAGCTTTTCCGAATACTCTTTAAGCTCTGCGTTGATTTTGATGAAGTCGTCTATGGGGTCACGCTCCTCACAGCCCGAAATATCGACGACGTGAACGAGCATTCTCGTCCTTTCGATATGGCGCAAGAAGTCGTGCCCTAAGCCCGCACCCTGCGCCGCACCCTCTATAAGCCCCGGGATATCCGCCGCCACGAAACTGTCGTCGTATAGTTTAACTACGCCTAAGTTGGGCGAAAGCGTGGTGAAGTGATAGTTTGCAATCTTGGGGTGAGCCGCCGTTATCTTTGAAAGCAGGGTGGACTTGCCCACATTAGGGAAACCTATAAGCCCCACATCTGCGATTACCTTAAGCTCTAAAGTAAGCTCGTGAAGTTCGGTCTTTTCGCCCTTTTGCGCAAAGTTGGGGGCGTGTCTCCTTGCGGTGGTAAAGCGCACGTTGCCTTTACCGCCCCTGCCGCCCTCGGCAATAAGCTTTTTATCTGCGTCCGTGAACATATCAGCAATTATAGCGCCCGTCTCCACGTCCTTAACTATAGTGCCGACGGGAACTTTAATTATTACATCAGCGCCGCTCTTGCCGAAGCATTGGTTAGTGCCGCCCCTTTCGCCGTTGCCCGCAACGTACTTCGTCTTGTACCTGAACGGCAAAAGCGTGTTCAAAGAGCCGTCGGCAACAATATAGATATCGCCGCCTTTGCCGCCGTCGCCGCCGTCGGGTCCGCAAGCGGGCTTGCCCTTGTACGCTTTGAACGAATTCATACCGTCGCCGCCGTCGCCCGCCTTTATAGTTATTTTAACCTTGTCTATAAAAATTGAATTATCTGCCATTGTAAACCTTTACGAACGCCTGCGACTTTGCGCAAAACTGTGCGTTGTTTTCCGTTTTATTCATCGAGGAATACAGCTCTTCCTCGGAGAGATTTTTTGAGAGCAAGCTACGGATTGCCGCCGAGGCTTTAAGCTCCTCTTCGGATAGGAGCAACTCCTCCTTTCTCGCCCCCGACAAACGCACGTCTATCGCAGGAAAAATTCTGCGCTCCGCCATAGAGCGTGAAAGAGTTATTTCCATGTTTCCCGTCGATTTAAACTCTTCGTAGATTATATCGTCTAACCTACTGCCCGTATCGACGAGAGCCGTAGCGATAATCGTAAGCGAGCCGCCTCCTTCTATGTTGCGTGCAGAGCCGAAAAAGCGCTTAGGCTCGACAATTGCCTGAGGGTCAAGCCCTCCCGAAAGCGTCCTGCCTGAGTTACTTAAGGCGTTATACGCACGAGTAAGACGGGTTATACTGTCGAGTAAGATTACAACGTCCTTGCCCTCTTCAACCTGCCTCTTTGCATACGATAGCGTAAGCGACGCAACCTGCGTATGGTGGTTGTCGCCCTTATCGAAGGTCGAATAAATAACCTCTGCGCCCTCTACCGTACGGCAGAAGTCGGTCACCTCTTCGGGGCGTTCGTCTATAAGGAGAACCACGACCAACGCCTGAGGGTGGTTGTGCCTTATCGAGCGGGCTATATCCTTGAGCATAGTCGTCTTGCCCGCTTTAGGGGGCGAAACGATAAGCGCCCTCTGCCCGAACCCTATAGGGGAGAATAAATCTATTACCCTATCGGTTAAAGTACAGCCCTCACGCTCCAACGTAATGCGCCTGTCGGGATAGTACGGCGTGAGCTTTTCAAACGGGGTCGGTCTGTTGAACGAAGGCGCTTTGCCGTTGACCGACACTATATAGATGACGCCCGGGCACTCGTTAGGGCGGCGGCGTTTTGCCTTGCAGACGATTTTGTCGCCCTCCCTAAGGTGGTATTTATTTACGAAAGACAGGTGCATAAACACGTCCTCCGTAGAAGAAATCTGCATATTCTGCGTGCGGACGAACCAGTACTTATCTGAAAACTCTAAAACCCCCGAATAGGTTTCTCCGTCCTCTTTTTCCTCCACGGCGGCAATTTCGTCTGTGTTTTCGGGCTCGTCTTCAAGCTTGGAAGCCCCCTCCAAAAAGTACTCTCTGCACTTATTTATTTCCTCCACCAACTCGTTATCGCAAGTCTGCGACTTGGGGGGCGCCCCCCTCCTTGAAGGCTGACAGGGCGCAGTCTTTGCCGACGCAATATTCAAAATGTCTTCAATGAGCTCGTCCCGTTTTTTCGTCGTGGGGAGATTCACCCCAACCGCCCTGCCGATTTGCCTGAGCTCGTATACGTTTTTATCCTTGAGTTTGATTTTTATTTGCTCTAATAATTCCATCGTAACGGTGAGTACCCCCTAATGATTGAAAAATAGAAAAAATTCTTTAAAAAATCGAGATGAGATTTGCGCATTTAAACGCTTAAAATTACGCTGTTAAAACGACTGTAAAAATATGATTTGAAAGATTAAAGCTGTTTTTTAAACGGCAATCAAGCTGAAAAGTAAATGGGAAGGCATACAGTTAGGCAAGCCGAAAAAAGACGTTATGCGTCGGCGGTAAAATCGCAACGCTATTCAAGCCGCAACGTTCGGCGGCTAAAACGATAAAGGGCGTTACACCCTATTCAGGACGATGACCTTAGTCCTCT
>JBJFAF010000141.1:0-10346 GCA_051887755.1 Candidatus Coproplasma sp. | reverse complement strand
GCGTCGTCGTTGCCGGGGATAACGTAGTCGATAAGGTCGGGGTCGCAGTTGGTATCGGTGATTGCAACGATGGGAATGTTGAGCTTTCTTGCCTCTGCGATTGCATTGTGCTCGTTATGAGGGTCTACTACGAACATAACGCCGGGCATTTTGTTCATATCCCTGATACCGCCGAGGTTAGTCTGAAGCCTTGTAAGCTCTTCCTTTAATTTAGCGACTTCCTTCTTGGGAAGAAGGTCGAACTCGCCGCTCTCCTCCATCTTTTCGAGCTTGGTCATTCTCTCGATACGGGAGCGAATGGTCTTGTAGTTGGTCAATGTACCGCCGAGCCAACGGGAGTTAACGTAGAACTGACCGCAACGCTCTGCCTCTTCCTTGATGGCGTCCTGAGCCTGCTTTTTCGTACCTACGAAGAGAACGGACTTGCCCTCTTTAACCGTTTCGCATACGAATTTGTAAGCCTCTTCAACGAGACCTACGGTAAGCTGCAAGTCGATGATGTGAATGTCGTTCCTTGCCGCATAGATGTACTTGCCCATCTTGGGGTTCCACTTTCTGGTCTGGTGACCGAAGTGCACGCCTGCCTCGAGGAGCTGTTTCATAGTGATAACTGCCATATAAAACCTCCGTTAAACCTCCCCGTAAACACAGTCAATGGGTATTTATTGCGGAATTAGAAAAGATTTTTCCGCCACGGAATACCTGCTTTACGGGTGTGAATTTTTTATAGCCATGGTATTTTAACATACCGCCGCACTTTTTGTAAAGCAAAAATGCGGTTTATAAACCAAAAAATCGGGCGGAATTGCTTTTTTTAAAATATAATTAGCGTAATATAAACTCACGAAAACTAAGGCGGCGGTCTTTGCAACCGTCGCCTTAAAATACACTGACTATATTAAAATTACTTTTTGTTGAATACCATTTTAGTGGTCATACCTTCATCGATTTGTTCCATAGTAAGCTTGCCGCCGTCTAAATTTCCGCTTATGCTATAACCGTTCGCTGTTATAACCAACGCACCGTTCTCTTCCTTCCATGTGCCGGAAACGGAAGTCGTCCCTCCTATAGTTGAAGACAAAGTAACCGTGCCGTCCTCTTTTATCTCAAGAACGTAGGAGTTCTCCGTCAAAGTATCGTCCCCCCAAGGCTGTCCTATGACGTATTCCTCCGTCTTTTCAACATTCGTAATAGACATCGACGCAAACTTGTAAGTTCCGACGTAGGACTTTGCACCGCAAGCTGCAAATAGTACTGCCAAAAGAGCGATAGTCACCGCCGTACATACCGAAGTTAAAAACTTTCTCATAAATTTTTCTCCTTAATTTTACCATATTTTTTGGTAATTTGTTATCGGTATTATATACCTAAAAATCTGGTAAGTCAAGTATTTTACCAAAATTTTTGGTTATAATTTGGGTATGATTGAGATAAAGTTTGCAGAAAATTTAAGGCAGTTACGCCGAAGTAAAAAGCTTTCGCAGGCACGCCTTGCCTCGCTTTTGGGGGTTGACCAACGCACGGTAAGCAGTTGGGAAAACGGCATTTGCGAGCCGAGCCTTTCTATGCTTGCTAAATTATGCGAGATTTTCGACGAGAGCTTTGACGACATACTCACTTAACACATAAAAAATCGGGCGGAATTGCGTTTTTGCAATTCCGCCCTTAAATTTTTTTACTTTAATCAATTATAAATTACTTCTGTGCGTATACGACCGTAAAGGATAAGTCGTCGTAAACGTATTCCAACCTTAACTTGTTACCTTTTACGGTATAGGTTGCCGTGACCGTATCGCCCGTTTTAACCGTAACGGTTTTGCCGTCCTGCGTCCAAGTGCTTGCAATACCCGTTGTGCCGTCTTCGTTAAAGGTTACTTCCGAATCTTTGAAAGTCAACTCAACAACACCCTTAGCCGAGATTATAAGCCCTTCTTCAAACGTAGTAGCGTCGCCGGGAATGGTAGCAAGTACTTCCGAATAAACGTAAGTCTTACCACTTACGTTAGCCGTACAGCCAACCAAAGCCACAGCCATAACGACGACCGCAAGCACAGCCGTAATTGCCTTTAAAAATTTCTTCATAATATTTTTCTCCTTTTACACCTTTCTAAGTTATCCAAAAGAGCTTACTCTTCCTCGTCTTCCTCGTTCTGCCAGAAGTCGAAGACCTCCTGCATAAGCTCTTCGTCCTCGATAGGCGCTAAAATCTGCTCCTCTTCCTTAAACAGGAAAACGGCTACCTCGTCCTCAGCAACCAAATCGTTGGGCTCGGCGGGGAGCAAAAAAGCATACTTTTCTCCCTTGTACTCGGTCACGTCCACGAGTTTGAATTTAACCACGTTGTCGTTGTCGTCCAAAAGCTCGATAATGCCCTCTTCGTCTATCTCTGCGTCCTTATTCTCTATATCTGCCATAGTTTAATCTCCTTTTCTGTTTATTCTCTGCAAATACCCGTCTAAAATATTTGCCGCCGCAAGTGCGTCCACATACGACTTACGTTTTTCCCTGCTCATACCCTCGGATATAAGCGTTTCGTGCGCCATCATCGTCGTAAACCGCTCGTCCTCGCACACGACGGGAACGGTAAGCTCCTCTTTAAGCGCATCGATAAAGCGCTGAGTTTTCTGCGTTTGCAACGCCTCCGAGCCGTCGAAGTTGACGGGCAAGCCGCATACCACCGTCGTTGCGCCCTTTTCCTTTACTATCTTGACGAGGGCGGCGATATCTTCCTTAAAATTTTTGCGGTGATAGGTCACGGAGGGCAACGCATAGGTATTAAACGGGTCTGAAATAGCTATGCCTATACGTTTATCGCCTATATCGAAAGCCAAGTACCTCTCCAAAATTCAACCTGCCTTTGTGCGTTTTTTTTCGTGCGCCGTGCGCCTTTAACGCAAATAGAATAATCGCCTTTAATATTATATCATTGCTTATCGCCGTTTACAAGCGTTTTTAAAAATTTCCCGAACGCCGCAAACGATTTCCGTGCGGCGGCACACTTGGAAAAGGTTATAAATCTATGCTCCGCCGACGTATCCTCTTCGGGGAATATCAGCCTCACTACCCTAACTCCCAAATCCTGCAACGCCTGCGAATAGACTTCCGTCTGCCCTGCGTGCAAAGGGTCTATCCTGCCGCTGCAAAACAGCGTGGGCGGAAGAGCCCCGATTAAGTAATTTACGGGCGAGTACTCCCTTAAATATTCCTCTCTATTCGGCATATCAAGGGGCATAGCCGCCTTAGTATATGCGATTTTATTATTAAACTCGACCTCGCCTACGGTGGTAAGGTCGTACACTCCGTAGAAGTAAACACACCCTATAATATCCTTTGCTATCGGCATATTACGGCTGTAAGCCCTGTTGACGTACAGCGAGGCAAGGTGTGCGCCCGAGCTGTCACCCGCAAAGATAAGCTTATCGGGGTTGCCGCCGAAAAGGCGGGCGTTTTGCCTTACGAAGAGCGTTATGCTCTCCACGTCCTCCTCCATATCGGCGAAGTTATTCTCGGGAGCAAGGCGGTAGTTGCAATTGAATACGACCGCCCCTTTTGCCGCAAGCTCCTTTGCGGTGGAGCGGAAGAGGCTTTTGTCGTAAGCCGTCCAACCGCCCCCGTGCAGATAGATTACGCAAGGATAGCCGCCCTCCGCCTTTTTCTTAGGGAAAGCGACGTCGAGCCTGTGCAGTTTAACTTCGTCGCCGCAATAGCGCAAATTACGCTTTACCTTGACCCCCTTGATATGGCGGTTAAAGTAAAAAATTACCTTTGCCAACGCTGCCTGCGTGCTCGTTTTTAATTTAACCCTTTTAATTTCATCCATAGTAAAATACCGAAAGCTTAACGGAATAATTATAGACCGTACGGGCACTTTTGTCAACGCAGTCTACCGTCAACCGTTGCATTTTGTTTTAAATTATGATATACTTGAATTTGGAATTTGCATTTTATGGAGGTAAGGCTTTAATGAGCAAGAAGAAAAAATCTTATCAATATAAAATTAGGCTTAAGCGCGGCGTATGCATACGCCTTTTAAAGGCGTTTTTAAAGACCTTTAAGTCCAAACCGCAGTTTATAAACGAGAGCGGCGGAGAGCTTGAGAGCAAGGCGATTTATTTAAGCAACCACTCGGGTGCGGACGGTCCTTTAACCTACGAACTGTACTTCCCTATGATTATCACGGGTTGGGGCGCACACGAGATGTTCGGCAATTACAGGGAGAGGTGGAACTATTTATATCACGTCTTCTACCGCCAAAAACTGCACTGGGGCAAATTGAGGTCGTTTTTCGTTGTGACGGTGTTCGGCGTAATTTCCAAGAGGATATACAGGGGCATAGGGCTTATTCCCACCTATACCGACGGCAGGTTCGCCACCTCCTTAAAGACGAGCTGTAAAATTTTAGATGCGGACAGCCCCCTGCTCATCTTCCCCGAAGATTCGTCAAAGGGCTATTTCAACCCGCCCTATGCGTTTAACCAAGGCTTTATTACTATGGCAAAGCTCTACTATAAAATGCGCAAGATTGATTTACCCGTCTACAGCGCCTATCTTTTAAACGAAAAAAAGCGCAAGATGGTCGTTGGCAAGCCCATATACGTCAATCAATTGCTTGAAGAGGGCAAGAGCGAGGACGAAATATGCAATATGGCGCTTGAGAATATGCAAGAGCTCTATTACAAGCACAGTGCAGAATACGCAAAGCAAAAGGCTTTGGAAAAAGAATAATTTCTTTACGGAAATTTTCTTTAAAGCTAAATATCGGATAAATATCTGTTAATTATCGGCATGAAAAAACGGAGGGCGCACCCTCCGTTTTTTCTCTATTATTCCTCTGCGGGACAGCCGCCGCTCGATTCAAGCTTACTGTCTATATAAGTTTCGCACTTCTTCATAATATCTTCCTGATTCTTCTTGACAAGATTGCGCAACTTGCAGTTGTTGGCTACTAAAAGCGCCCCGCCCGCCATACCTACGGCAAGCCCCAAGATAAACTTTTCCACAGTCTTATTTTACCTCCTTGACCGTAATTTAAAAAGATTTTACCTCTTTGCTAAAAGTATGGGCGGAGGGACAAAATTTATGATTGTAAATTTTTAACTTGCAGACGCAGTAAAAAGTTTTCGTCCATAAGCTTTTTAACGACGGCGGTCAGGCGTTTATTCTCTGCCTTTAGCCCTGCGTTGAGCTCGTCGTAGAGGGTGTTAATCTTCTCCTCTATCGCCCTCTTGCCCTCGTCGTCTATAGTATAGCCCGCCTCCTTCATAAGTCTTTCTATTCTCTGCGGCTGTTTCGCCATTACATTTCGGTACTTATTTTGATAGCGCAACATAAGCTTGTCGTCGCCGCCCGAGAGGTTTAATACCGCCCTGCGCACGGAGATTCCCTTGCTCTTTGCCGCAAGTATAGCCTTTAAAATTTTATCCGTCTCCTCGTCGGTAAAGGGTTTGGATTCCTCCGCCTTTAAGTTCGTACCCGCCAAAAGCTTTTTAACCTCTTCGTTGTCCTCGCTCTTTAATAAGGCGTAGTAGTAGTTGCGCACGCTCCCCTTTGCCCTTCCCGCCTTTTGTGCGTACTCGTCGAAGATGCGAGTCAGCGTTTTGCCCTGCACCTTGCCCTCGCACACGAATTTGACCAAGCTTTCCGCCTCTTCCTTTGTGTAGCCGTTAATCTTTTCCATAAAGCCCTCCAAATTTGTTATTAATGTCGTAGCATTTATTGACATAAAACGGTTAGTTTATACATTAAATAATTTAAGGCAAACGTTTGAGGGGATTATTTGAGAATTTATTTTTTATCCTGCCGTAAGGCAGGGCTTATGCTTAACGGCGAATATTCGGGGGCGATAGGTTCGGTAGAAAAATATACGGACGTTCCCGACGGCGAAGAAGTGCTTGCCGAGGTTATACCCGACGGCGGATATCTTCCGTGCAGTTTCTTTATAGGGCAAGAGCTATTTAAAGCCCCGCCCGCCTTTTTAAAGGTCTATCTTTTCGAGGGCGGCGCACAGATTTGCGTAACCCGCTTTAACGGGATAGACGGCGGGTTGAAAATACTCAGCCAAAAGTCATTTAACGGGCTCGGCGTAACATTATTCTCCCTTTGCGGGCGCACATATATTAGCTGTGACGGGCAAAAGAGCTCACTCTACGAGTTACCCGACTATTTTAAAAATTTACGCCTTGCCGAAGATAGTGTCAACGGTATTCCCGTGATAACCGTGGCAGGAGAAAACTGCCTCTGCGCCCTGTCCTCCGTCGGGGGAAAACTTTACTGCGGTCGGGCGGAGAGCTATTCGACGGGGGATATGCTTAAGATTACGCTCGGTTATAAGGGGTGCGCAGGTTACTTTGCCGAACAGTCTTACGGCTATAACGGACAGGAATTGACGCTTATTAAAAGCGAGATAAAAAAGCGTTACGAAGTAAAAGACGCAGTTATGCACTTTGCCTTTTTCGAAGGGCTTTTATACGGTGCGGACTGCGGGGAGTATTTAAGCGAGGAACTGCAAACGGCTGTAGGCGCACTTAAGGATTATTTGGGGAACTACGCAGAGGTAACCGTACCCTATAAGTCCTTTTTCGAAAAGTACGGAGATATACCTGCGGCGGGGCTTGCCTGCCCCATAAAGGAAAACCTGTTTGAAATAAAGTATTTTTCGGTGGATATTAAGGGCGGAAAAATCGACAACTTAAGGCACGTCAATTAATTAGAGCCGCTAAAAAATTCACGGCGCACCGCTATATGTCGGTGCGCCGTTAGTTATAAAAATATATATTACTTGTTCTCTTCCACGAATTTTTCCATTGCGGCAAAAGTCTGCTCGGAAATGCAGTGCTCTATCTCGCAGGCGTCCGTATCGGCGGCGGCGTATTCAACCCCGTGCAGAATTAAAAACTGCCTTATCGTACAATGCCTGTGATAGACCTTTTCGGCGTATTTCTTACCCTGCTCGGTCAGGCGTATATGCAGTCCGTCGTATACGATATACTCCTGCATTTTTAAAACACGCAAAGCCTTTTGCACCGCAGGTTGCGATACCCCCATCTTACGGGCTATTTCTATCTGGTGGACGTCCTCCAGCTCGTTTGAAAGCAGAAGAACCGCCTCTAAATAATCTTCTGCCGATTGATTGTGTTTCATAGTTTTAATTATACCCCAACCGCCGCACTTTGTCAATAAGCCTTTAAAATTAAGCGTGTGCGCCCGTTTTTAACCGTATACAAATTATTTTTAAATTGCCTATTGACATAAGTTGCTTATTGATATATAATATTAATAAGAAAAAATAAACCGACGTGGAAAACGTAACTATGATAAAGCGTAACACGATACAGCGTTCGTTGGTTCTCGAAGCGGTGAACAAGTTGGCTTGCCACGCCACCGCAGACGAAATTTACAACGAGATAGTAAAAGACCACCCGTATATAGGCAGGGCGACGGTCTTCCGCAACCTAAAACAGCTTGCGGAATCGGGCGAGATATGCAGAATAACCATTGCGGGCGGCGCAGACCGTTTCGACCATAAAACCACCGACCATTTCCACGTCAAGTGCGAAAAATGCGGCAAGCTATTCGATTTAGATATGGACTATATCGTCGGGCTAGAGAAGAATATTAAAAACAGCAACGGTTTTACGTTCACGGGCTACGATATTCTCTTCAAAGGCATCTGTCCCAACTGCCAGAAAAAGTCTTAAATTAAAGGCGGACGGTTTTTTAAAGAATTAAACGGGAAACGACGTTCCCCGCAAATATAAAATAAAAGGAGCTTAAATATGAGGAGCATAACCAAATTAGATTTACAGTACGCACACCGTTTTTACGGGTTCAAGGGAGAAGCGCAGTATCTTCACGGACACACGGGCGTCCTCACCATAGAAGTTGAAGATACGGTTGAACCCGGGGTAAATATGGTCTTCCCCTGCAACGAAATTCAAAAGACTGCCTGGGAAGTGTTGAAAAACTTTGACCACGCCTTAATTCTTCGCGAAGACGATCCCCTGTTACCCGCTATTCTCTCGGTATACGAAGCGCAGGGCATAAGAAACGGCGCACCTACGAATAAGATGAAAGGTCCTGCATTCAAGACCGAGCTTGCAACCGCATATCCCGAATGCCGCCTTGTTGTAACCAAAGAGACTATGACCGTCGAGGGAATGATTAAAATCGTATACGAATTACTTAAAGACAAGCTCAACATCGCCAAGCTTACGTTCACGAGCGGCGTCAATGCGGCTTCGCAGGAATACGAAACGAATAAGTCAATCGACCGTTGTCCTCTCTGCGGCATTGCCTTAAACGAAAACGGCGTTTGCCCTAAGTGCGGATATAAGAAGAACTAAAATTAACCCGCATATATAGCGCAAATAAAGCAATATGATAAAGCGGCGTAGCGAAAACTTTCGCTACGCCGCTTTTATTGATTATTTTAAATATCTTCACCTAATCGGGATAAACGCCAACCCCCTCACTCTTCATAGATGCGAGCAAGACAAGAAAGGCGAGGCTTTTCGACGGGGAGTTTGCTTTTGCGTAAATGACCCGAGAAAAACGCTGCCTGACACAGTATTGCGAAGTATATATGAAGAGAAGATTATTCAGCGAGTAACCTTTCTCTCTCGGCAATAGTCAACGCCTCTATCATCTCGTCGATTTCGCCCATCATAAAGGCGTCGATTGAAAAGAGCGAGAGCCCTATTCGGTGGTCGGTCACTCTGCCCTGCGGGAAGTTGTAGGTGCGGATACGCTCCGACCGGTCGCCCCTGCCTACGAGCGATTTGCGCTGTGCGTCCTGTTCGGAACGGTTTAAACCGTTGTAATAATCGTACAGCCTTGAGCGCAAGACCTTAAACGCCTTGTCCTTATTTTTAAGCTGACTTCTCTCGTCCTGGCAGGTTACGACTATGCCCGTAGGGAAGTGCGTAAGCCTTATCGCCGTTTCGGTCTTGTTTACCTTTTGTCCGCCTGCGCCCGAAGAACGATACACGTCCACCCTTACGTCCTCGTCTCGGATTTCTACTTCTACGTCCTCCGCCTCAGGCATGACCGCAACGGTTGCGGTCGAGGTGTGTACCCTGCCTTGCGACTCGGTTTCGGGCACTCTCTGCACACGGTGTACGCCGCTTTCAAACTTTAACTGTTTATAAGCATCTTTGCCCGTAATATTTAAAACTATTTCCTTAATGCCGCCGAGCTCGGTTGCGTTTTCGTCCACGACTTCGACTTTCAAGCGGTGGTGTTCGCAGTAGTGCAGATACATTTGATACAGCTCTGCCGCAAACAGAGCCGCCTCTTCTCCGCCTGCGCCGCCCCTTATCTCCATAATGCAGTTTCTGTCGTCGTTTTTATCCTTGGGCAAGAGGAGAATTTTAAGCTCGCCCTCAATGACTTCTAAACGGCGTTTACAGTCGTAAACCTCTTCGTTTAAAAGTTCCCTCATCTCTGCGTCGGTTTCGGTTTTCAACGCCTCTTCCGCCTGCGCTGCCTTCTTGCTCTCGGCAAGGTATTCCTCGTACTTTGCCGCCGTTTCCGAAAGCTCGGATTGCTCCTTTGCAATCTTAGTCCACTCCTCGCCGCCCGCAGGGATAGCGGGGTCGGATAGCTTTTGAGTGAGCAATTTATATTTATTGTAAATTTCAGTAATCTTAGGGGTCATACACTGTACCGCTTAAATTAGAATGCGATTTTAAGGAACCTCTCCACGCCCGAAAAGTCCTTTACTATCATTGCGTAATCACGCTTGGGGAAGAGCTTTAACACTTCCTCCGCCTGACCTTCTCCGACCTCAAGCATAAGCATACCGCCTCGTACGATATAGCGGGATACCTCCTTGGAAAGACGCCTGTAAAATTCCAAACCGTCGTCGCCGCCGTCGAGGGCGATTCTCGGCTCATAGTCCTTAACCTCGCTCTGCAAATAGGGAATTTCTCCGCTGCGAATATAAGGGGGGTTGCACACTATAAGATTAAACCTGCCGTGCACTTTAGAGAACAAATCGCTCTGGACGAAGGTTATATCGACCGAGTTGTAGTTTGCATTTTCCCTTGCGAGCATTATAGCCGCATCCGAGACGTCCGCCGCAGTAATCTGCACCTTTTTGCCCTTTAAATGCCTTGCAATCGAAATTGCGATACAGCCGCTGCCCGTGCACATATCAAGCACTTTATCGCCGTCCTCGAGTGCGTTTACCGCCTGCTGTGCTAAAATTTCGGTTTCGGGTCTGGGAATCAGCGCCCTCTCGTCCACCTTAATCTTGCAATCGTAGAAGTCCACGTCGCCTATGATATACCAAAGCGGTCTGCCCGTCATACGCTTGTCTAATATATCGTAGATTTTGCGCATTTCAC
>JBJFAF010000140.1:7882-10381 GCA_051887755.1 Candidatus Coproplasma sp. | reverse complement strand
AAACAAACTTGAGCAAATGCGCCTTTCCAACGAGGCTCAGATGAAGGCTATGCAGACGGACAACGCCGCACAGCTCGATAAACTGCGCTCAACCGTCGACGAAAAGCTTTCAAAGACGATTAACGAACGCTTTGAACAGAGCTTTAAGGTTTTAAGCACTCAGCTTGAGAGCGTGTATAAATCGCTCGGCGAAATGCAGAACGTGGCGAGCAACGTAAACAACCTGACAAAGGTTTTGACCAACGTTAAGACGACGGGTATCTTCGGGGAAATTCAGCTCGGTGCGATTTTGGAACAGATTTTGACGACCGAACAGTACGAGACCAACTTCGTAACGGGTACGGGCAGAGAGCCCGTGGAATACGCCGTAAAAATGCCCGGTCAGGACGACGGCGGTTGCGTATATTTGCCCATTGACTCCAAATTCCCCTTGACCGTCTATAGCGATTTGTATAACGCCTACGAGGAAAACAAGTTCGACCTCGTTAAAATTAAGCGAGAACAGCTTAAAAACACCGTGCGCCAAATGGCTAAGGACATCAAGACAAAATATATAAACCCGCCCAAAACGACCAACTTCGCCGTTATGTTTTTGCCCATAGAGGGCTTGTATGCAGAGGTTGCGAAGATGGGCTTGATTGAGGAATTGCAACAGAGCTTTAACGTGACTATTGCAGGTCCTACCACTATGAGTGCACTTTTAAATAGCTTTCAGATGGGCTTTAGAACGCTCGCCATTCAAAAGAAGTCGGGCGAAGTTTGGCGAATACTCGGCGCAGTCAAAGCCGAGTTCGCAAAGTATAACGAGCTCGTTGCAAAAATACAGAGCAAGCTCGAGAGTACGAGCCGAGACTTCGATACCCTCGTCGGCACTCGCAGCCGTATGATAGAGAGCAAACTTAAAAACGTAGACGTTTTAACGGGCGAGGACAGCGCAAAGATGCTTGGACTTAATGACGAAAACGATTAAATAAATTGCGGTGAAAATTATTACGCCGTCCGACAAATTCGGACGGCGTGGTTTTTAATAGACAGTTTTAAATTAATAATACGTTGCCACAGCCTCTTCCTGAGGAAGGGGTTCGGCACGCTCGATTTTAATCGCCGATAAAACGGGACCTTGTGAGCGGTAAACGGCGTTATATTCGATACCTATTTTAGCGGTTACGTCTAACCAGTCCTTAGTGGCAATGCCGCCTAAAAGCTTGTTCACCTTTAAGGCAAAGCCGTCGTAGGCGATGTCCGCCTCGCAACAGGTCATAATAAACCTGCCGATTACTATCTGCCCCGCAGGCACTTTTTTAGAGACCGCCGCCATACCCTTAAAATGCACGGTCTTACCCACATACTGCTCGGTGTTTTCGGATAAATCACGGTAGAACCAAGCGAAGTCCCTGTCGGCAATTTCGATAATCGGCGCATTCACGTCGAAGGGCATAGGGTCCTCTATGTCGTCGAATACGGCTTTACCCCCGATATATTCGTAGACTATGTCGGGTCTGCGGGAAATTCCCCTTACGATTTTGTGGAACTCCTCTTGAGAGTATTCGCCCTTAAAGCGGTTAAATACGACCATCTGCGTCATATTGATTTTGTCAAAGACGAGTTGGCGCATATTCTTGTTGTAATTTACAAAAGTCGTTGCGTCGAAGAAGGTCATCATTTGGTTAATCACCCAATTTTCGGGCATAGCCTCGAAGAACTTTTCAAGCAGCCAAGTGCCGTTATATTCCACAACTACTCTCGTCGCCTTGTGCTTTGCGGCGAGATAGGAAAGCGTCCTCTCGGTCAGCTCCTCCTCGCTCTCAAGGTATTCCACCTTAACGTCCTTAACCTGAAAACGGGATAAGTCGTACTCTTCTTCGCCCTCCTCGCAGACGAGAAGTAAGGTCTTCTCGCCGTTTTCCATACGGGGGTCTTCCAAAGTCTCCTGAATGAATTTAGTTTTGCCCGAGTCCAAAAAACCCAGGAACATATAAACGCTAATCTCGTCCAACTTTATACACCGAATAATTCTTTTAATTCTTCCTCGTCTAGCTTGCTGCCGATAACGCATAATCTTCCGATGGTTTCAGCACTGCCCACCCTTACGTTAATTTCGCCGGGAACGTAGTCAAAGTGTAGCCATTCGCCGTTTTGACCGGCAACTATGCCCTTTGCACGCAAAACCAAACCGTAACGGGTAGAGTCTACGAGCGAGGCGAGCCTCAGCCTTAACAGCTTTTCGGAGAAAGTCTTAGTAGTCTCTACGCCCCAACTTGTAAACACCTCGTCTGCGTGGTGATGGTGATGATGGTGTTCGTGTTCTTCTTCCCCTTCGTGGTCGTGGTGATGGCAATGTTCGTGCTCTTCTTCCCCGTCGTGGTCGTGGTGACAACAATGCTCGTGCTCTTCGTCCTCGTCGTGGTCGTGGTGACAACAATGCTCGTGCTCTTCGTCCCCGTCGTGGTCGTGGTGACAACAATGCTCGTGCTCTTCGTCCTCGTCGTGGTCGTGGTG
>JBJFAF010000140.1:0-7782 GCA_051887755.1 Candidatus Coproplasma sp. | reverse complement strand
CGTGGTCGTGGTGACAACAATGCTCGTGCTCTTCGTCCTCGTCGTGGTCGTGGTGGCAATGCTCGTGTTCTTCTTCCGTTTCCTCGGAGAGCTTTTTAAGCTCGTCGGCAAGCGTTGAGGAATGTTCCATTGCAGAGAGAATTTGTTCGCCCGTCAGCCCTTTCAAGTCGGTCGTAACGAAAGTTGCGTTAGGGTTGTGCTCTCGAACGAGTTCCACCGTCTTTTCAAGCTTGTCCGCCGCAGTCACGTCCGTATGGCTGAACACTATGCAGGCGGCGTTTTCAATCTGGTCGTTGAAAAATTCGCCGAAGTTCTTCATATAAATTTTGCACCTGTTGGCGTCTACCACGGTGGTCAGTGAATTGATTTTGCAGTCGCTAAGGTTCGCCCTTTCAACCGCCTTTACTATATCGGAGAGCTTGCCCACGCCCGAGGGTTCGATTAAAATACGGTCGGGGTCGTACTCCTCCTTGACCTTTTTTAGCGCCTTAGCGAAGTCGCCCACTAACGAACAGCATATACAGCCCGAGTTGAGCTCGTTTATCTGTATGCCCGCCTCCTTCATAAAGCCGCCGTCTACGCCGATTTCGCCGAACTCGTTTTCGATTAAAACGAGCTTTTCGCCGCAGTACGCCTCTTTAATAAGCTTTTTAATCAGCGTGGTCTTACCCGCCCCTAAAAATCCTGAAAATACGTCTATCTTAGTCATACCTTAAAAAACCTCTCTAACGTTTTACTTACACTTTTTTATAAACTTTTTCCGCCCGTTTAAAACACTTTAGGCAAAATTGAAAACGCCGCCTTATTAAGACGGCGTTTTTATTTCGCAATTTAATAATTCTGCTTACGGAAAGAACCGTCCTTTTTGTGTACGGTCACGTTTGCCTCCTGATTTTCGGCAAGCACCTTGCAGTAGTCGATTGCCTCCTGCTGAGTGCGAAAGAGCTTAATCGCCTTTTTGCCGCCTGCGAGCTTTATCTGCCACATACCGTCCGCCTTGCGCTTGGATATATGATAGGTCTTGGAGCTCTTCTTCTCCTTATCGGTCGATTCAACCTCGATTTCCTCTTCCTCGTCCTCCTCGGGGGCGGGCTTGCTTTCCGCCTTCTTTTCGGCGGGCTTTTTCGCCGCAGGTTTCTTTTCCGTCTTGGTTTCTGCGGTTTTCTTTTCGGTCTTAGTTTCTGCCTTGGCTTCCGCAGGTTTCTTTTCGCTCTTAGCCGCAGTCTTCTTTTCCGCAGTCTTCTTTTCCGTCTTTGCGGGCTTTTCCTCCTTAACAGGTTCTACCGCCTTGACGGGCTCCTCCTCTACGGGTTCTTCCTTGACGGGCTCTTCTACCTTTTCAGGCTCTTCCTTTACGGGCTCTTCTGCTTGAGTAGGCTGAGACTCTTCCGCCTTTTCTTCCTTTGCGGGCTCCTCATTTGCGGGCGCCTGCTCTTCTGCGGGTGCGGAGTTCTTCTTTCTTCCGCTCTTAATTATGCAGATAATTGCAACGAGCAAAACCAACGCAACCACGACGCCTATAATAGTGAATATTATCGAGTCTTCCATACAAAAAAGCTCCCTTTGTATATTTAATCATTTTATATTCTATCACGGGCGTAAAGACTTGTCAAGGGCGTGATTTTTAAAAACTGCGTGAAAAAGTGTGTAAAAAATAACGGAGCGCATAGCTTATGCGCCCCGCAATTTTTGTTTTAGTTTAAAGCTTTACGCCTTGATTATGCCTCTTTTACTGCTGTAGCACCTGCTAAGCCGAACATATCATCTGCGGTTATTACCATATTTCCGTCATTGTCAAATTTGAACTTGAAGGTATATGTACCCTCGCTATCCGAACCGGTAAACGTATATTCGTCATTTGCAAATGATACATAGCTGAGTACCATTTCACCATAGAAGTCAGTAGTAATAGTATTTTCTCCTACAACGAATGACTTTCTCATTACTCCTGAGTAATTATATGTACCCTGCTGCGCCGCAGTAAAACCTGAGAATGTTTCTTCTTCGCTTGCCTCTTTTACTGCTGTAGCACCTGCTAAGCCGAACATATCATCTGCGGTTATTACCATATTTCCGTCATTGTCAAATTTGAACTTGAAGGTATATGTACCCTCGCTATCCGAACCGGTAAACGTATATTCGTCATTTGCAAATGATACATAGCTGAGTACCATTTCACCATAGAAGTCAGTAGTAATAGTATTTTCTCCTACAACGAATGACTTTCTCATTACTCCTGAGTAATTATATGTACCCTGCTGCGCCGCAGTAAAACCTGAGAATGTTTCTTCTTCGCCACCGGTTGCCTGTGCTTCCGTAATCGTAAACTTGGATAAAGATGCGTTAGTGCTTGCATATACGGTAATGGTTACGCTGTCGGTTACGGTGAAAGCTGCACCTGTGTAAGTTGAACCGTTTAATTCAATATACCATACGTTATCGCTTGTATTATAGGTAATTTTATAGGTACCGGGTACACTGAACTCAATATCTACAGAACCGCTTTTACCTACCTGTACGGTGTTTACACCAACTTTAGCTACGGTATCGACAGTCTCCTTTACAGCTTCGTGAGCATCTGCATTATAAGGATTAGCAGTTACGTTCAAATTGCCGTTTGCAGCAAAACTAAATTTCAACTCAGAGCCACCGCACACGAACGTATATACGCCTTCGTCAAGCGAGATAAATACGCCATCACTACCATTAAAGCTTACAGAATCTTCCTTGATAACGTAAGTAAAACTCATATATTCCGATACGCTATATTTGTAAGTACCCTGCTGCTCTTCGGTAAAGCTTGTGGTTGTAAGTTTTGTAGCCGTGTAACCTTCGTCCATATAGTTAATGTCGTCCAAAGATACTGCCATTTTGCCGTCTACAAAGCTGAACGTCATTGAAGAGCCATAGCTATCCTGGAAAGTATAAACGCCGTCTTCAATACTTATGCAAGTAAGCTCCTCGCTATAATATCCAACTAAAGTTACGGAACTTGCACCAACGGTATAAATTATATAACTCGTACCATTATCATCTACACTTGCGTAAGCGTAAGTACCCTGCTGTTCTGCGGTAAAGCTTGCGGTAGGCAGTTTTGCAGCAGTATAAGCTTCTTCCATATAGTTAATGTCGTCCGCAGTTACTTCCATTTTGCCGTCTACAAAGCTGAACGTCATCGTATCGCCATAACCATTTATAAAGGTGTAAACGCCGTCTTTAAGGGATATGCAAGTAAGCTTTTCAGAATAATAACTACCTACATAAGTCAATGAATCTGCGTCGATATCGTATTTTAAAGTAATCGTGCCACCCCAATTATTTGTATAAGAATAGAGGTAAGTACCCTGCTGCTCTGCGGTGAACGTTACTTCTACAGGTTTAACTGCGGTATAATCGCTACCGTCTATCGCTACGTTAAGGGTGCCGTTTTTATTAAAGGAGAAAATGTAAGTGATATCGTCTAATTCGTAAATATAAATACCGCTATATTTTTTTACGAACGTAAGCGCATCATCGTTTAAGGCTATACCTGTTTCGCTTATTGTGTATACGTCAGAGCCACATTCATAATCGCCGAGCTGGTCGCCGCTGAACGTAGGCGCCGTAGCCTCTTCTGCAAGCCTTGCAGTGCGTTGAGCTTCGCTTTCGAAGTAAACGGTTACAGTGCCGTAATCCCAACTTGTCATTTCCGTTGACAATGCAACCTTAACTACTGCGCCTGCGGCTAAATCTGCAGAATATTCCGTACCTGCGGCTTTAGCCTCAATCTTCCAAGATTCACTGTTATAATAAGAACCGTATTCAACGTCGTCAATCTTGAATACCAAGCATTCCTTTCCTGCTGTAGTCTTTACCGTGCTTGAAACGGAAACGTAGTACTTGCCTGCCGTTGCAGCAGTACCCTGTACATAATAGGTATCAGCTCCGTCGAACTCGGTAATTTCGTACTTGCCGTCGGTGAACGATTCATAATCAATTACAATCGTAGGTTCTTCGTCACTGCGAACTGCCGTAAAGCCCACAGCGTTAGATTCTAATGCGATATAAGAGTTAGCATTCAAATAAACGAATTTACTCTTGCCGCTTGTAAGATTTAACACGGTATCTGCGGACATGCTGGGCGAAAGAGTTTCGCTATCGACGCTCGTATAAATCTTTACTGCGCCTGCACCTGCAGTAAAGGTGTAGTAGCCTGCAGTTTCAACCTTGTAGTAATAATAGTCGTAACCGCAGAAGAGGTCTTGCTTTGCGCTGTTATTTAACGTTGCGCCGTCAGGGTTGACAGTGGGAATGGTCGTATCAAGCTGAACCATATCGACAATCTTCGTCGTGCCGTCTGCCTCGTATAATTCAACGGTCGTGCCGTTTATCTTTAATACATAGTTTTCGCCGAAGTTATAAACGAGATAGCCGTCGGTTGCGTTGCCGCTGATTAATTTTACTTCTATGCCGTTAAGAGTGTACTTATAGTTTGCCGTGCTTTCGTTTACAACTAACTGATAGGTCGTATCTGCCAAAGTGCCGCTGTATGCGGTCTTTTCAGTTAAGTCCATTGACGCAGGAACTTCGCTTACGGCTTCGGTCGTCTTGGTAAACGTAGCTGTGCCAAGTCCGTCGATGGTTAACAGTATTTCAGTAACTGCACCGTTTTCTGCCTTGGTTGCGATAAAGTGCCAATTGTCAATCTTAAAGTCGTTGTTTGTAACTACGCTTATAGTGCCGTCCTTAAGCGAAACGATAGCGTCCTTTGTCTTTTCTTCGTTATTTTCCTTATAAACCTCGGCGTCGGTAAACTGTACCATACCCGTAGAAGTAATAGCGAACTTGGTTACTTTATATGTAGTTGAATACAAAGTATAGTTGTACTCACCTTCGTATACGCCTACGAATTCCGACGTTTCGGTTGCAATTTCGTCATTTAAAGTAAACCAATATAAGACTGCGGTATTATTATTTGTCGAATAGGTATCCTTATAGCCGTTTTCGGTTCTGGTTAAGGTGTGCTTAACGCCTTCAACGGTAATTTCTACGGAATCCGACGTAAGCAAGCTTGAAGCGTCGTATTCAACGCCATTATAAACGAGCTTGTAACCCGTCTTGAGTTCCATTTCGAACGTAACCTGACCACTTAATTCGAAGTACTTGCCGAAGCTAACTATATTAACTTCGCACTTATCGCACTTGCCGTTATTGTCGGCGTCTATGTGAGCCTCAGTCGTTTCGGTCAAGTCGCCGTGCTGGCAAGTGATGCCGTGAGTGCCGTCGCCCTTGTCGTTGTACACTTCGGTATGACCGGTTGCAGGGATTACGATATTCGTAATTTCCTTTGTGCATGCTTCGTCTTCGAAGTACTTGCCTGCGCAATCAGTACCTTCGCAGGTGTAATAAGCAATAGAACCGTCGGTAGTACAGGTTGCAGCAACAGCTTCGTGAAGCGTTCCTTTATGCGTGTGTCCGCAACCTGCCATGGTTGCCACGCCTGCGCCTACTGCGCCGGCAATAACAAACACGGAAAGAAGTTTTGTTAATTTATTCATATCCTTTTATCCTCCAAAAATTGGATTAATATTTATGTGTGATATTATACACATTTTGCATTTTTTTAGCAAGCAATTATTTATAAATAATAAATATTTGCCTTTTTTACTATATTATTAATAATTATCGTTCGGTTAAGCAAAAGTTATCTCTTCGTTTTTTTGGTAATAAAACCGTAAAAAAGCTCGGCGTTGCATGCATAGGCAACGCCGAGCTTTAATCGCTTTTTTAACCGTTTTGCGCCTCGGAAATAACCTGACGGAGCGCCGCCTCCGTGCAAGAGCCTTGAATTACCTTGGTAATCTTACCCTGTGCGTCGATTATTACCGTCATAGGGAACACGCTCCTTCCGCCGAGCAAAGTGAATAAATTGACCTCACTCGTATCCTGCGCAAAAATTAAATTGTAATCGCACCAAGCTAAGCCGTTTTTATCGCTATTATCGTCCAGCCATTTCTGCACGCCTTCGGAGGGCACTGCCGACGCACTGTGTATCGCATACATGTTTATCTCGCCCTGCATATCTTTTAACACTGCGTTAAATTCGGGCAACTCCGCCTTGCAGGGGTCGCAGTCGGTGTACCAGAAGTTGAGCACCGTGACCTTGCCTAAGCAATCTGCTATACTGAACTCACCGCTTTCGCCGCCCGCTGAAGTATAAGTCTTTAAGGTGAACTTAGGGCAAATATCCCCGACAGAATAGACGACGGAGTTTTGCGCCTTTAACATACCTGCCGTAAGCTCTTCCTTGCTCGTTTCGCCTTCCTTTGTAAAGACGATTTTGCCATCCGCCGCAACGACCGCCGTTATAGGCTTAGGCACGGATATGTCGCCGCCGAAGAAGGAATAGAGGTTGCTCTCATTATTATCCTGCGCAAAGATTACGGAGTAATCGCTCCAACCGTCCCTCTCGGCAATAAACTTGCCGACGTCCCTGTCGTCCTTATATATCGAGTGTACGGCGACGAATTCCGCAACGATTTCCGTCTCCGCCGCAAGCTCGTTAAGCGTCTGCACGCCCGTTAAGCTTTCGGGCAGGTCGGTACGCCAGAAATAGAGCACTCTGACCTTTTTATCCGCAGAATAGGTTGAATAGCCGTCGGGGACTTTTTCGCCGCCCTCGTAGGTCGTCAGCGTCGTCTGCGGCAAGGTGTCGTGTTGCTTTTCGGGCAGGTTGTAGCATACGAGCGCCGTTATAAGCACGGCAAGCGCAACCACCCACGCCACGAATTCAACGACGAATCGGGGCTTTTTGAACGCCGCCTTTACGCTTGACCACGCTTTGCCGCTCTTATTAACCTTTTGTGTCTTGTCGAGCTCTTCCCCCTCAACTTCCTGCGCAACCTTAACCTGCGCTTGGTCGGGCTGTTCGGTTTGAACTTCCTGCGCCGAGGTTTGGTCGGGCTGTTGAGCTTGTTCGGGCAAAGAGGTTTGGTCGGGCGTTTCGCTCGAAACCGCCGCCTCCCCGCTCTGCACGGGCGCAACCAGACTTGCGCCTGCGTTCGACTTCGAAAGGGCTAAAAGGTCTATCTTGCCCGTCTCGGCTACAGCCTGAGCCTCGGGCTTGGTATTCCTTACGAATATTTGACTGCCCTTCCAGCTTATTGCCTGTACGGGGCAAATTGAAATACATTCGCCGCACTGTATGCACTCGTGGTCGCCGACGTGCTTTATATCCATTTTACAGCCCTGTATGCACAGTCCGCAGTTGATACATTTGTCCTTGTCCAACTTTACGCCGAGCAACGAAATTTTGCAGAACAGCGAATATATCGCACCCAACGGGCAGATAAAACGGCATAAAAAGCGGTATATGAATACGCTTGCCACAATGACGACGAGAAGAACACAGAACTTCCAGCTGAACAGGTAGCCCAACATCTCGTAAAAGCTTGAATTTTCGATATTCGCAAGCAGTCCTACCGCACCCTCTAAAGTACCCGCAGGGCAGATATATTTACAGAATACGGGTATGCCTGAATATATGATGGGAATTGCAATTACCAAAATAAGCAGTATGTATTTTAAGTAGGAGGCAATTCTCGTAAAGCGGCTCTTGCGCAGTTTGGGAGTGCGGATTTTATACAATAGCTCCTGTATAAGCCCGAACGGACATAAAAATCCGCATATTACCCTACCGAGCAATAAGCCGAATAAAATGAGTATGCCGAATATATAGGCGGGGGCGGTCGTCTTGCTGTTTGCAAGCGAATCCTGCAACGCACCCAACGGGCATGCGCCGAT
>JBJFAF010000139.1:0-2487 GCA_051887755.1 Candidatus Coproplasma sp. | reverse complement strand
CAGGGAGGAATTGTCGTTTTTGTACATCCACTCGTAGGCGAAATCCGCGTGGTCGAGGTCGGTTATAGGGCAGTATATCTGCGCCGCGTACACGTCGTCTTTTTCGTCCATTACGGCGCCCATCTCTTCGAGATAGACGTCGAACTCGTCCGAATTGCCCGAAACCGCAAGCAGGGTACTCATCGCGCCGCCTGCGCTCATTCCGTTGGAGATGATCTTGTCCATATCCCCCGGAATATACTCCGAATTATGCCTTATAAAACGTATACCCGCCTTTAAGTCCGCAAGCGCAACGGGGGCTTTACCCACCGCCTCGTTTGTCGTCGATTCATAGTCGCTCCTCCCGCGCGAGCCTGCAAACACGAGGACAAAGCCCTGTTCGAGATAGTCGTAATACCAGGCGTTGCGCCCCGCTAACGTAGTGGTCGAATTCATCTTATAGGGGGAAAAGCCCTGGTACGAGCCTACGCTGTTTATGTATAGTATGGGTGCGGTCGAGCTCGTATATCCGTTGCACTCGCCGCTTGCGTTTACCGTTCCGTCGGCATTCAGGTATTCTTCGGGCACGTAGATATTCAGGCATTGCTTAGCCGGAGAGGTGGGGTTGGAGCAATATCTCACCACCTCCGCTCCGTAATACGTGACGTCGTTCCTCGTCGTCTTTGTCCAGGACGAGGTCTGTTCCTTGAAGTCCAGGCTGTACTTTCCGTCGCCGGCAGAGTTGCCTCCGCCGCAGCCAGCCGCCCCAAACGCGGCGGAGGCCACCGTTGCAGCAAGCAGGAGAGAGATTATCTGTTTTTTCATAAAGCAACTCCTTTATTTGCCGATTTTAAGGGTTATCGCAGGGGAAATACCCGAATTCGTACCCACGACGATTGCGTCCTCGTCGGTGAACGTCGAGGCGTTTGATTTAGACAGCAACCCGTATTTGCTCACGCCGCAGAGCGAGAATGACGTTCCGCCTGCCGAACGGAGCATCCACCAGCTACAGGGCTCGCCGTTTGCGTTGGCGGACTGCGCGCTCGTTCTCAAGCCCTGACAGAGCGCATAATCGGTACCCGTCTTACATACGGTCAGATCCTCGATTGAAGCGTGACCCGAACCCGTAACCAAGCTTGTGGGGAAGCCGTAATCCGCGTTGAGAATATCCGTATACGAAAGCAGATATACCATATCGGTCGTGGCGTTCTGTGCAGAGTTGTATTTGGAGGTTGCGTCGAAGGACGTGTTCTTATTATCCAACGTCTTTGCTACGATTTTATTGCGCTCGGAGGCCGTGAACGAGGTTGAATAGAAGTTATCGTTAAGCCACGCCCTTACGTCGGAATTTTCCCAATTGTTTGAGTAGATTGTCTTAGCCTCGTCCGCATAGTAGACGAGCCCGTCTTTAACTACGGTGTTGCGGTACGCCTGAGAATCCAGACATCTGACGGAGTTTAACAGCGCCTCGCCGTTCTCAAAGCCAAGCACGCGCCATTCTATGGGTGAAAACTTAAACCAATATACGCCCTGCGTATAGCCGTTCTCGGCGGTATAGCTTGAAGAAGAATTACCGTCCGTACGGGAGGGTCTGCTCTCGTCGATTTTTACGCCACGGAACTTTTCGCCCTCAAGCGTGACGTCCATGCAGAACATCATATCGCTCTTGCCGCCCTCCGAATAATAGCCGTAGTCCGTCCACTCACTCCCTTCCGAAGCCGTCTCAAGGGCAGAAATTATGCTCTGCTCCTTCACTCTCTGTTGAGGATAGGAGCCGAAATAAATTACGTCGTTGACGTTTACGGTATTGCTTGAGTCAACGTCTATATGATAATAGCCGTAAAGGCTTATCGCCTCCTCTTGAGTCATTCCTCGCATATTCACGTATCCGCAGACGGAGCAGGTATCTCCGTCATACGAGTGGCTGCCGCTCGGCGTGCCGAAGGCCCTGGTCTCGGTTGCGCCGCAGACCGTGCAGGTGTAGACCTTTTTTCCTAAGTCGCCGCAGGTGGGCTCGGTCACTGCGACCCCCTCGTTCCAGCTGTGCGAAGCGCAGGGCTCAACCGTCTTATTGCAGGCGGTAAGCGTTGCAAAAAGACAGGCCACCGCCGCCGCTAAAGCGATAAATTTAATTTTTCTGAACATCTCTTCACCCCTTAATTTTTAACCGTTATATCTGCGAATAAGGTGCGACGCGGAAGCTAACGCCCTGTCCGTGATTATCGTCGTCCTCTGAACCACGCCCGTTATTGCGGAGGCGACTGATTGTTCAAACTCCACGATTATGAAGTTGCCCGTCCCCGACCCGTATGCGGCGCCGCTCCTCGTCGAGGCGGAGGTATTTACGTACACGTTCTTGATCTTACAATTTACAAGGTTATCGTTATCGTCGTAGAAATCATAGGGGTCGAGGACGTACTTTATGTCCTGACGGACGGTGCCGTTCGTGCCTATTATGTCGTCGCCCGCAAGGTGAATGATCGCATTTGCCATATCCGTATCATATTC
>JBJFAF010000138.1:0-10469 GCA_051887755.1 Candidatus Coproplasma sp. | reverse complement strand
ATAGTCGTAGCCCTTATCCTTGCCGCCGAGAAGTAAAACCATAGGTTTTGAAATACTTTCCACTGCCCTTACGGTTGCGTCTACGTTCGTCGCCTTACTGTCGTCAACGTAGTCGACGCCGTTTACCTCTCCTATAAGCTGTATTCTATGCTTTACACCCTTAAACGAACACAGCGCCTGAGATGTTTTATCTGCGTCTAATCCAAATACCGCCGAAACGGCAACGCAAGCAAGCGCATTGTAGACGTTATGTATACCGCCCACCGACATTTTATCGACGGTAAAATAGGCGTTGCCGTTAAAACATACCGTACCGCCCTCGACGTAAGCGCCGTCTACCCTTTGTTTTGCGGAAATCCAAATTACCTTACCCCTCGTAAATTTGGCAAGCTCCCTGACCCTTAAGTCGTCGTAATTTAAAATGGCAAACTCGCTTTCTCGCAGATTGCGAATGAGCTTGCTCTTTAAATAGACGTAGTTTTCCATATTGTAGTGGCGGTTTAAGTGGTCCTCGGTAATATTTAAAATGACCGCCGCATGCGCTCTTAAGCTGAACAGAGTTTCAAGCTGAAAGGAGGATATTTCGACGATTGCGTAATCTTCAAAGGTGAGTTCCTCGACTACGTTTATAAGAGGGTTGCCGTAGTTGCCGCAGGACACGCTGTTTTTGCCGTTATTTTTAAACACCTCGTCGAGCATTGAAACGGTGGTCGTCTTGCCGTTAGTACCCGTAACCGCCACCGCCGTAGCCCTTAAATAGAGAGCCGCAAGCTCCTCCTCGCCCAAAATCGCCTTACCCAGCTTGCGAAAGGATACGGCAAGTTGATTATCTATAGGAATTCCAGGGCTTAAAACTAAGATATCACATATACTTATTGCGTCTGTCAGACCTTCGGCGTCGACTATTATCGCTCCCTTTGTCTGCAAAACCTTCATAAGCTGAGCGACCTTATCACTTATCACGTCGTCGTAGGCGTAGACGAATGCGCCGTGCTTTAATAAAAAGTTAACGCAACCCTCGCCCGAACGGGAAAGCCCTGCCACCAAAAATTTTTGATTGCCGAAATACATAACACCTCACATAAACAACAATAGAAAACAACCGCAAAGCGCAGTAATTGCGGAGTATATATATGAAATTTTACACTCCGTAAGTCCTTTCATCTGTAGGTGATGGTGCAGAGGCGCCATTAAAAACACCCTCTTCCCCGTCCATTTATAATATATTACCTGAACTATGACGGATATGCCCGACGCCACGAAAGTTATGCCCAAAATCGGAAGATACAGCGAATTATTTGAAAAGACGGTTACGCAGGCAATCAGTCCGCCCAAAGCAAGCGAACCCGTGTCCCCCATAAACAACGACGCCTTGTTGGCGTTAAAAATTAAAAAAGCCGCAAGCGCACCGACTGCCGCAAAGCATATTTCTGCCGTACCGTTTTGAGTTACGGCGAGCATTATTCCCATAAAAACGAGATATACGAGGCTTACTCCACCCGCAAGCCCGTCAAGTCCGTCGGTCAAATTAACGCAGTTCACCGTTGCTATAAAGACTAAAATGACGAAGGGAATAATTCCCCAACCGATATTAAAACTCAGCCCGCCGCCAAAGGGGACGTTGAGGAAAGTCATTCCGTTGACATAGCAGAACACCGCCGCAATTATAGCGATGGCGAGCTGAAACAATATCTTTTGATAGGGCTTTAATCCCTCGTTTTCGTGTCGGTAAATCTTTAAAAAGTCGTCTAAAAACCCTACGAGCATAAAGCCTGCAACAATAATCAGCGTTAAATTGACTACCTTGTTTGAAAAACCGTAGCCAACTACCGAAACAATAATTACCGCCGTTATGAAAGTCAGCCCGCCCATAGTCGGCGTACCCTTTTTACCGTAATGCTCCTTAACATAGCCGAGTATATACTGCCCCGCCTTAAGCTTTTTTAAAAGCGGTAAAACGGCGATAGTCAGTATCAGCGATACGGCAAATCCGCACAGAATGTATATAATATAAGTCTTCATCGATAAATCACACTCAGCGCACCGTCAGGCGTCTGACAAAATTTTAGCTTATTAATTTTTTAATGACCGCACTGTCATTATAGCTGTGCTTAACGCCCATTATCTCCTGATAATTTTCCCCGCCCTTGCCTGCGACGAGTAAAATATCCTCGTCCTCCAAAAGGTTTAATGCATACTCTATTGCAATTTCTCTGTCGCTTATCGCAACGTACTTACCTCCGCCCCTTTTAACGCCGACTTCGATTTGAGAAATGATAGAGTACGGGTCTTCGTATCTGGGGTTATCCGAAGTAATAATTACGAAATCGGCAATCTTTGCGGCAATCTCGCCCATAATAGGGCGTTTGCCCCTATCCCTGTTCCCACCGCAGCCAAATAGACAGTACAAATTGCCCTTACACAAATTACTTAAAGACGATAACGATTTTTCCAACCCGTCGGGCGTATGCGCAAAGTCCACGAACACCTGACCGCCGTTGTATTTTGCCACCCTTTCCAACCGCCCGGAAACGCTTTTAAGTCGGGCAAGTCCCTCCGCAATAATTTCAATATTAACCCCGAGCGCTTTAGCGCAAGTTGCGGCGGCGAGGGCGTTATAGATGTTATACCTCGCAGGCATATTCAATTTTACGTCGTACAGCTCGTCGGAAAGGTTGATGACGAAAGTACTACCGTCAAGGTTTTCAACGATATTTACCGCAAACGAATCGGCGGGATTTTCCAACCCATAGGTAAGACAGTTGGGGTTAGCCTGCATTATCTTAAGCCCCAAATCGTCGTCCGAATTTACTATTACCTTTTTGCACCTGCCCTTTTCAAAGAGCTTTAACTTATTTAAAGCGTAGCTCTTCATATCCTTGAAAAAGTCAAGATGGTCCTGCGTACAGTTTGTGAATATTCCCGCCTCGAAATGCAGTCCGCATACTTTATCGTAATACAAGGCGTGCGCAGACACCTCCATAAATACATACTCCACTCCGCTTGCCGCCATATCGGCAAATACGCCGTGCAGACAGATAGGGTCGGGCGTGGTAAGCTCTGGTGCAATAAATATATCCCCGTACGAAATGCCTAAAGTGCCGATTATACCCGTTTTATTTCCGTTTTTGTCGAATATGCTCTTAAGCATATAGCAAGTCGAGGTCTTTCCGTTAGTTCCCGTCACAGCGACGAGCTTTAACCTCTTATCCGCATATCCGTAGAAAGTACGGGCGATATACGCTACAGCCGCCCTGCCATCCTTGACTATAACGCAGGGTACGGGGCATTTTTCCGCCCTTTCGCATACGACAGCCGCCGCACCGTTTTTAACAGCTTTTTCAATATGCTCGTTCAAATCGAAGTTCGCACCCTTGTAGGCTATGAACAGATTGCCCTTACTGACCGTATCGGGGTCGGTCGCAAGCCCGTTAATCTCAACATCTACGTTTCCCGTTACCTTTTCACATTGTATATCTTTTAAAAGTTCACCGAAATTCATCGCTATTTATTGCCTCCCGACGGATTTTCTATCCCGTCACTCAAATCTACTAATATTTTTAATCTCGATTATATCTTCAAAAATTTCTTTGGCAACGGGCGCCGCAACCGCACTGCCGTAATAAGTGCCCTGCGGCTCGTCTACGATAATCAACGCAAGATATTTCGGGTTATCGGAGGGAAAAAAGCCGACGAACGAAGAAACGTATTTACCCGCCGCTATGTGTCCGTCTTCAAACTTTTGAGCCGTTCCCGTCTTCCCTGCGACCTTATAGCCTTCTATATACGCCTTTTTGCCGCTCCCTTCCGTAACGACGCCTTCAAGCATCTTAGCGAGCATAGCCGACGCATTTTCGCTTATAACTCTGTTTTTTACCGTGGAGATGAACGTAGATACGGTTTTGCCGTCGCTTGAGGTAGTTTCCTTTAAAAGGTGCGGAGTATAGTAAACGCCGCCGTTGACCGCCGCAGCCGCCGCACAGGCAAGCTGAAGTCCGCTTACGGCAATCGTTTGCCCGAAACCTATTCGGGCTAAATCACAGTCTTTTACAAGCGATTGAGCAAGCAATAGTCCTGCCGCTTCACCGCTAAAATCTATACCCGTCGGCTGACCCAACCCGAACGCCCTGAGGTAATCGTAAAACGTATCCTTACCGAGCGTCAGCGCAATATCCGTAAAGCAAGGGTTACAGCTGTTGTTCAGCGCCTCTGCAAGCGTTTGGTTGGAATGTTTGCCGTTTGCGTGGTCAGACCAACATTTAATCGTCGTCCCGTCCACGATTCTCGTACGGCTTCCGTTAAAAACGTAGGTCGGCGAAAACGCCTTAGGGTTACCCTTAACGTACTCCTCTAAGTTCGCCGCAGCGGTGATTATTTTAAAAGTCGAACCGGGTTCGTAAATATCGCTTACCAAACAGTTCCTCGACTCGGCGTTTAACTTATCCGTATCGTCCCTCGGAATTTCGTTTAGGTTATAAGATGGATAGTTTACCATAGCAAGAATATCGAAATTTGACGGGTCGAGGACGATACAGGAAACCTTTTTAGCACCCGACGAGTTATACACGCTGCGCATAGCACGCTCGGCAGAGAGCTGAATTTCCAAATCAATCGTCAGCTTTAAACTCTCGCCCGCAATCGCCTCTTTATAAACGATTTGGGTGTTTTCCGTCTCTACGCCCACGATGTCTGTCGTGTAGGATATTTCGCCGTTCGTGCCGCAAAGCAAATTTTCGTAGTACTTTTCAATGCCCGTAAGCCCCGTGCCGTCGGAAGCTGTAAAGCCCAACACCTGACAGAGCAAATCGTCGTAGGAATATGTTCGGGAATTATCCCTAGAATAATACACGCCCGCAAGCCCGAGAGAAACGAGTTTTTCGATACTATCTTTATCAACCTGCTTGGCGACGGTAACCTCCGAAAGATTTTTCTTGTTGAGCTTTTCAAGCAACTCCTGCGGGTCTAAGCCGAGCACGGCGGAGAGTTCTACTGCACACTTTTCCTTAGAAACTACGGCGTTAGGGCGAACGAAAACCCTAAACGTAGTCTTGTTCCCGACGAGCAAAGTACCGTTCCTATCGTAAATTAACCCTCTCGGCGCAACGATAGGTATTTCCCTATTCCACTGGTCGGTAGCACGCAGGGTCAATTCACTGCCCCATACAACCTGAACGTAGAAAAATCTTGCGATAATAATGCAAAAAATAAAGGTTATTATCAGCACCACTGACAATAACCTCTTTTGTAAAACAGTTATAGAAAAACCTTGTTCTTTAATTTTTATTTCCTCAATATATTTTATTAGCCGATAAAGCCATTTAAGCTGTACAGAGCGTCCGCCACGCTTGCGTTAACACCTGCGGTTGCGCCTCTTAGCGTATCAAAACCTGCTTGAGCCTTGCTTATCTTGTCTGCAATCTGCGAAACGCTCGACTGAATTTCAGCGTTAATGGACGCAATGTCGGAATTGAGACTTGCGATGTCCGTATTGAGGTTCGCAATAATGGTTGCGTTGATAATGATGAGCGTGATTAGAGAAACGACTACCGCAACAAGCACGATAAGCATCGTCTTCTGCTTTTTAGAGAGCGAAAAACGTTCGCTCTGCATAGATATGGGCTCTGCCTCTGCACAATCTACAGTCCTGTACTGTATGGTTGCCGCCGTAGGACGAAGGTCTTCGTTCTCCTCTTCCTCGCAAGCCTCGTTAACGATAGTAGCGTCTGCCACAAAACGCTGATTTATAGGATTGTCAGCACGGAAAATAGCGGCGTCGGCACGGGCGTTCTGCACAAGGTAAGGCTCTGCCTGAACGGGCTGAGCAACCTGCACGGGCTGCTGAACGGGCGTAGCGCAGTTTTGATTGAATATATCCTCAATCTTATTATTAGGATTAATTAGTCTGGCATAATTGTCCTTAATACGGGCATTATGTTCATCTTCTGCTTCGTATTCGGAACGAGTAGGCACCGCAAAGGGCACGTTATTCGTTCTGGTTAATTCGGACGTACGTCTTTCTAAAACGGGTGTATCGACTGCCATTTTTTCACTCCTTATCGCATTAACCGCCTATTCTTTCAGCTACCCTCAGTTTGGCGCATTTTGAACGGGAATTTATCGCCATTTCTGTTAGGGATGCTACGGTCGGTTTTTTTGTTATAATCTCTATTTCCTTTTTCTTTCCGCATACGCATACAGGCAAGCGCTTGTCGCATATACAGTCAAGCTCTAATTGATTGAAAGCCCTTTTAACTATCCTGTCCTCCAACGAGTGGAAAGTCAATATTGCGATTCTTCCGCCTATTTTAAGCTTTCGTATCAGCCCTACCACACAGTCATAAAGCCCGTCGAGCTCTTCATTTACCGCAATCCTTATTGCTTGAAAGCTCTTTCTTGCTACAGGTCCGTTTTGACTGAATTTTTTCGGTATGCTGTTTTCTATTATTTCGACGAATTGTCCGCAGGTTTTAAGCGGCGCTTTCGCCCTCTCTTTTACCACGTTTGCGGCTATCTTAGAGGCGAACCTCTCTTCGCCGAACTCGTCTAAAATCTTTGCAATCTCTCTTTCGGAATATTCGTTGAGAATTATCTCTGCCGTTAAAGGAGAACTCTTATCCATTCTCATATCCAAAGGAGCGTCGCCGCCCAGATAGGAAAAACCCCTTTCTCTGTTGTCGAGTTGATAGCTTGAAACTCCGAAATCTAAAAGCACTCCGTCTACTTTATCCACCCCTGCGAGGGAGAAAACCTCTTCGTAGTCTTTATAGTTAGATTTGTAGATTTGAAACCTGCCTCCAAATTCCTTTAACCTCTCGGTTGCCGCCGCTATCGCATCGTCGTCTCTGTCGGTAGCGATTAGCTTTCCGTTCGGGGAAGTCCTCTTTAATATCTCGTAGGAGTGACCTCCGCCGCCCACCGTTCCGTCAAAGTAAATTCCGCCGTCTTTTAAGTTTAAGCCCTGCATACACTCTTCAAGCATTACGGGCATATGGGAAAACTTAATCATTTTTAGAAATCTTCTAATTTGGAAAGGCGAGTATCAAAATCTTCTTCGTCGCTGTCCGAGAAGTATTCGTCGTAAACTTTCTTCGACCAGATTTCAATTCTGTTGATAGCGCCGCAAATCATAAGCTCTTTGTCGTCTTTGCCAAGCTGTGCGTGTCTGCGCAGTTCGGGGGGCAGCACCACTCTTCCCTGTGAATCCTCTACAGCCTGTACGAATGATTTTGCAATCTCTCTCAAGACCTTTTGTTTGCCTAAATCGCTGTATCTAATCGTATTTAGCTTTTCAAGCTGGGATTCAGCCTCCTCTTTGGAAAGGACGGTAATGCAATGGTTAGTGCCGATACAGAAATAATACTCGTCGCCAAGCCCCTTTTTAAGCTTGGCAGGTATTCTCATTCTGTTTTTAGCGTCCAGCTGGTGGCTGTATTCGCCTGTTAGCATAACCATAGAATTATCCCTTCTTTAATGAGTGATTTAATGATAACACAGATTTTGACCACTGTCAACCACTTTATGGTATTTTTTTTAAATAATTTTGAATTTTATGAAATTATTTGACATTTTTAAACAATTGTTTATGTAAGTTTTTGTAAAAATTTGTGAATTCTTTTCAAAATCACCACCTAAAAAAGTTATATTTACCACTTTATTTCCAAAGTGGCGAATTTTCCCTAAAAGTGGCGCCGAGTGGTCAACCGTCCCTAAAATTTTGGCGAAGTGGTCAGCTGTCCCTCCTATACCGTCTATTACGCCACATCCGTAGTGTGATTCAATCTGCTTTTTTACGAATGCGTAGTGCGTACAGCCAAGCACGACGCAATCGGCTTTTACGTCAGGGAGTAACCCATCGGGAAGTTTTTCGGGCAGGTTAAATACGTTATCCTCGATATACTTGGCAAGCCCGTCGCATCCCCTCACGCACGCATGCGACGCATTATATTTATATAAAAGCCCGTTAAACTCGGGACTATTTACCGTAGCGTTTGTTGCAAGTATCAAATAATTATCGCTCGCCCCCGCCACGCTTTTAATCGCAGGTTGAACGCCGATTACGGGGAATGAATATCTCTCCCGTAGGTTTGATATGCAATTTGCCGTAACCGTATTGCACGCTAATACCAACGCTACGGGCTTTAATTCCTCCGCCGCCTTTAGCGCATTTAAGGTCAATGACAGAATTTCCTCCCTGCCTCGGTTGCCGTAGGGCATATTTGCGCTGTCGGAAACGTAGTAATAATCCACGTCCCTGACCCTGCAAGCACACTCGTATAAAAGATTTAATCCGCCTATGCCGCTATCGAAAACGACTACGCACTTCCTTCTCGTTGCCATATTAATATAAATATTAGTTCGGTGAAAAGTTTATTAAAAAAAATTTAAAACGAGTTAAAAAACAGTTTACAACCCAAGTTATTTATGATAAAATTACTCTCGGTTTAAGTTTAAGAGAACTAAAAGGAGAAAGAATCGTGCCCAACATAAAATCTGCAAAAAAACGCGTATTGGTTATTAATAAGAAGACCGAAGAGAACAAGGCTGTTAAGACCCACGTTAAAAACATGGTTAAAAAATTCCTTGCCGTAGTTGAAAGCGGCGACAAAGCTGCAGCTACCGCACTCTTCCCCGAAGTTTGCTCCGTCATCGACGGCGCAGTTTCCAAGGGCGTATTGAAGAAGAATACCGCCGCAAACAAGAAATCGGGTCTTGCTAAAAAGCTCAACGCAATGGCTTAACTTTAAAAACGCATTATAGATGCACGGGTATTTTCTACCCGTGCATTTTTCCTTACAAAAAAATAACCCCCGCTACCTACGCCCCGAAATTTATTCGGGGCTTTTGTTTAAAAAATTTTTTTTAATTATTTACAAATTATTCCTTTATTTTATTGACATACGCAATAGGTAAATATATAATTTATCTCGGTTTATTTTTACTAAACTTTGTGTTTAAATTTGTTAAGCGTTTTATTTAACTAAACTTTTTGTTTATTATAGGTTAATTATGGAAATAGGTTCTAAAATCAAACAGCTGCGGCAACAGCTTAACCTTTCACAGTCCGAGCTTGCGGACAGGTGCGAGCTTACTAAAGGATATATCTCTCAGCTTGAAAACGACCTCACTTCGCCTTCAATCGCAACGTTAATCGATATATTATCCGCTTTAGGCACAAACCTTTCCGACTTCTTTAAAAAGGAAGATGACAACCGCATAGTCTTTTCAGAGAACGACTTTATTGAAAAGCACGACGACGGTATGATTTTAAAGTGGATAATCCCCAACGCACAAAAGAACGAAATGGAACCCGTCTTGGTAGAGCTTTTGGCAGGTGCCTCCACCACAGACGACTTCCCCCACGAAGGCGAGGAGTTTGGTTTCGTATTAGAGGGCAAGATAAGCATAACCCTTGGAGACGCAAAATACGTCTGCAAAAAGGGCGAGAGCTTTTACTACACCGCAAGCAAGCCGCACGGGATTAAAAATATCGGCAAGAGTACGGCAAAATTTATTTGGGTTTCAACCCCGCCCAACTTTTAAAATCTTGTATGAATAACAATTTAAGAAGTTTAAATACCTCTACAAAGGATGAGAATATGAAAGATTCCGAAAACATTATCGAACTAATCGACATCAAAAAAGTCTACGACGGCGATACGATTGCCGTAGACAACTTCAACCTCAACGTAAAAAAGGGCGAATTCGTCACCTTTTTAGGTCCGTCAGGTTGCGGCAAGACGACTACGCTTAGAATGATTGCAGGGTTTGAACTGCCCACTTCAGGCCAAATTCTTTTGAACGGCGAGGACATAAGCAAGCTTCCCCCCAACAAAAGACCCGTTAATACGGTATTCCAAAAGTACGCCCTCTTCCCCCACTTAAACGTCTACGAAAATATAGCCTTTGGACTTCGCCTTAAAAAAATCGAAGTGGAGACCACAGATAAAAAGGGCAATAAAGTTATTAAAATGCGCAAACTCGCAAAGTCGGACATTGACAAAAAAGTTAAAAAGGCTTTGGAAATCGTCGACCTCGAGGGATTTGAAAAGAGGAACGTGTCCACCCTCTCAGGCGGTCAGCAACAGCGTATCGCAATAGCAAGGGCAATCGTAAATCAGCCCGAAATCCTCCTTTTGGACGAGCCTTTGGGCGCACTCGACTTAAAGATGCGTAAAGAAATGCAGATAGAGCTTAAAAATATGCATAAAAAGCTCGGCATAACCTTCATTTACGTCACGCACGACCAGGAAGAGGCGCTAACGATGTCGGATAAAGTCGTTGTAATAAACGACGGCGAAATACAGCAGATAGGCACTCCCACCGAAATATATAACGAGCCCGTCAACACCTTCGTTGCCGACTTTATAGGCGAGAGCAATATATTCAACGGCACGGTCGTAGGCAAACTCAAGGTCAAGTTCTGCGGAGCAACCTTTGATTGTTTAGACGAATTCGAGCTCAATGATATG
>JBJFAF010000137.1:0-2520 GCA_051887755.1 Candidatus Coproplasma sp. | reverse complement strand
CGTTGCGGGAAACTTGAGAGAGCAATTCGGCGTTATCCCTGTCGATTTTGCCGTAGACTTCCACGAGCAAGCCCTTTACCGCAGGAATGATTTTGCTGAAGAACACCATGAGTTCTTCGGCGTCCTGCTGAGAATAATAGCCCGCCTCTTTCATCGTTTTAAGTATGTAATCTGCACGCTTGAGCCTGATTAACGCACACTGAGCCGTGTCCCTTTTAACGTGAATTTCGTCTAAGTCGGCGAGGACGGAGAGATAGCCGCCCGCCTCCGTGCCCGCTAAAAAGAGCTGGTCGGCAAAGATTTTGCCCATACGGGGGAATATCTTTTTACCATAAAGTCTTATAAGACAGTTGCGGAGTTCGTCCGCCGCCTGTTGATAGGATAGAGTGCGTTGATTTTCCATAACCGATTCTCCTTATATTTGCCCGACGGCAAAGATTAGATTTTTGCCGAAGTTTTAAACCGTCTTTTTGAGATAGTCTATTATAAAGCCCTGAATATCGCCGTCCATAACCGCCTGAATATTCGTGTTTTCGTATCCCGTGCGGTGGTCCTTTGCGAGCGTGTACGGGCAGAATACATACGAGCGTATTTGACTGCCCCATTCAATTTTCTTTATCTCGCCCTTGAGCTCGGCATCTGCCGCCTCCCTCTCTTCAATCTGCCTTTCGATGAGCTTTGCCCTAAGATACTGGAACGCCATTTCCTTGTTCTGTAGCTGACTGCGCTCGTTTTGGCAGGTCACGACTATACCCGTGGGGAAGTGGGTAATTCTTATAGCCGTTTCGGTCTTGTTTACCTTCTGTCCGCCTGCGCCTGAAGAGCGGTAGACGTCTATTCTTATATCCTCGTCCCTGATTTCGACCTCCGCCTCATCGTCGACCTCGGGCATAACCTCTAAGGACGCAAACGAGGTGTGACGGCGCTTATTCGCATCGAAAGGAGAGATACGCACTAAGCGGTGAACGCCCTTTTCCGCCTTTAAAAAGCCGTAGGCGTTTTCGCCCTCAACCTTAAACGAAACAGACTTAATGCCCGCCTCGTCGCCGTTTTCCAAGTCGAGCTCGGTTACCTTAAACCCCGACTTTTCGCAATAGCGTTGGTACATACGGTAGAGCATTGAAGTCCAATCGCACGCCTCCGTGCCGCCCGCACCTGAGTGCAGGTTTAAAATGGCGTTGTTGGAGTCGTACTTGCCCTTTAAAAGGGCACGGATACGCATCTGCTCTATGTCGTCCTCTGCGGCGGAAATCATCTGTTCAAGCTCGGGAATCAAGCTCTCGTCGTCCGCCTCTTCGATTAAATCGATAAACGCAAGTGCGTCTGCAATCGCCGCCTCGCCTTTATTGTATGCTGCAATCTTGTTTTCTATTGAGGAAATTTCCCTACCGACGTGCTTGGACTTCTCTAAGTCCTGCCATACCTCGGGCTTTTCCTGCTCGATTTTAAGCTCCTCTAACTTCGTGCCGATATTGTCTATATCGAGGGCGTATTTCGCCTCTGCCAACGTATCGGAGAGAGCTTTGAGTTTTAATCTGTAATCGTCTGCTTTAAACATAATTAATTAAATAATTCTTGGCTATGCCGAAATTCACGCTTATTTTTTAGGGCGGTGAATGGGCGTGCCTGCGGGTACGAAGTTGCCCTGTGCGTCTATGGGTTTGGGTACGACTTGCGACGCCGCACCGTTAGGAGCGGGTGCTGCGGGCGCTGCAGGTGCGTTAGGCTGGGGATTAGGCGCAGCCTGCGTCCTGACCGCAGATGCGGGTATCCTTACTATCCTGCCCTTTAAAAGACGGGAAATGGTAGTCGTTTGAATACGGTCTATCATCTCGTCGAACATCTCGTGACCCTCTTCCTTATAGGCAATTACGGGGTCCTGCTGGGCGTAGCCGCGAAGTCCTATACCCTTTCTAAGCTGGTCCATTGCGTCGATATGGTCTACCCAATATCTGTCTACCGCACGGAGGAGCTCGTCACGCTCTATCTGATGGAAGTCCACCTGACCGAACGTATCCTTTTTGATATTTTCAATCTTAATCTCGTAGGACTTAATAACCTCTTTTACAATCTTGTTGATTGCCGCCTCGTAGTCCCAACGGGTAAGCATTTCGTCGGTTATAACGAACTGGCACTCTTCGGGGTAAACCTTTTGGACAAGTGCGGCGTTGAGCTCTTCGGCGTTCCATTGCTCGGGCATTGCGTCGGTGTTGACCGTCTCGCCCACGATTTTTTCAACGTAGTCGGGAATATACTTTAAAATCTGGTCGTGCACGTCGCCGCCACGGATAACCTTTAAACGCTCAGCATAGATGAGTTTACGCTGTTCGTTCATAACCTCGTCGTACTGCAAGGTATTTTTACGCATACCGAAGTTTCTTCCCTCGATTGCCTTCTGTGCGTTTTCGATTGAACGAGAGAGCATTTTGGACTGCAAGCTCTCGTCCTCGTCCATAAGCGTCATATAGATGCTCTTTAACCTCTCGCCGCCGAACCTCTTTGCAAGCTCGTCTTCAAGCG
>JBJFAF010000136.1:0-2534 GCA_051887755.1 Candidatus Coproplasma sp. | reverse complement strand
TCAACCATAAAATCGGTGAAACGCACGACGGTACCGCAACCATGGACTGGATGGTGCAGGAGCAGGAGCGTGGTATAACCATTACCTCCGCTGCAACCACTTGCCACTGGACCCGTACCGGTAAGACCAAGGCTGATGAGTGCCGTATCAACATCATCGACACCCCGGGTCACGTTGACTTTACGGTAGAAGTAGAGCGTTCGCTCCGCGTACTCGACGGCGCAATCGCAACCTTCTGCGCAAAGGGCGGCGTAGAGCCCCAGTCCGAAACCGTATGGCGTCAGGCAGATAAGTACAAGGTTCCCCGTATTGCATACGTTAACAAGATGGACATCAACGGCGCAAACTTCGAAAGAGCCGTTCAGATGATGAAGGACAGGCTTAATGCTAACCCTATTCCCATCGAGCTTCCCATCGGTAAGGAGGATACCTTTAAGGGTATCGTAGACCTTATCGAAATGAACGCTGAAATCTACGATTCCGACGACGGTAAGCAGTATCATAAGGCGGAAATCCCCGCCGATATGTTAGACGCCGCTCAGGCAGCTCACGAAGTTATTATGGAGGCTGCAGCCGAAGGCGACGACGAGCTTATGGAGAAGTTCCTCGAAACGATGGAACTTACCCCCGAAGAAATCAGAAAGGGCTTAAGAGAGGCTACTATCGCAATGAAATGTACGCCCGTCCTCTGCGGTTCTTCCTATAAGAACAAGGGCGTTCAGATGCTTTTGGACGCAGTTATCGACTATCTTCCCTCCCCCGTAGACGTAGACCACGTCAAGGGCGTGAACCCTAAGACGGGCGAAGAAGAGATTAGGAAGACCGACGATAACGAACCCTTTGCAGGACTTGCGTTCAAGATTGCAACCGACCCCTTTGTAGGCCGTCTTGCATACTTTAGAGCATACTCCGGCGTACTTTCCGCAGGCTCTTATGTTTACAACTCCACTAAGGGCAAAAAGGAAAGGGTCGGCAGATTAGTGCAGATGCACGCTAACACCCGTATGGAAATCCCCGAAATTTATTCGGGCGATATCTGTGCAATCGTCGGCTTGAAGGACACCACCACCGGCGATACGCTTTGCGACGAAGCTCATCCTATCGTTCTCGAACAGATGACTTTCTCCGACCCCGTTATTCAGCTCTCAATCGAGCCTAAGACCAAGGCAGGTCAGGAAAAGATGACGCTCGCTTTGATTAAGCTTGCAGAAGAAGACCCCACCTTCAAGACCTATACCGACCAGGAAACCGGTCAGACCATTATCGCAGGTATGGGCGAACTCCACCTCGACATTATCGTCGACAGACTTCTTCGTGAGTTCAAGGTAGAGGCTAACGTAGGTAAACCTCAGGTTGCTTACCGTGAGACCATTCGTCAGGCTTGCGACGCAGAAGGTATGTACAAACGTCAGTCCGGTGGTAAGGGTCAGTACGGTCACTGCAAACTCCACATTATCCCCGGCGAACCCGGTTCGGGCTATGTATTCGAAGACTTGACCGTCGGCGGCTCTATTCCTAAGGAATATATCCCCGCAATCGACAAGGGTATTCAGGGTGCGGCTAAGAACGGTTATCTTGCAGGCTACGAAATGGTAGACTTTAAGGTACAGGTTTACGACGGTTCCTACCACGAAGTCGACTCTTCGGAAATGGCGTTCCAGATTGCAGGCTCTATGGGCTTTAAGGACGGTATGTCCAAGGCTAAGCCCGTTCTCTTAGAGCCCATCATGAAGGTAGAGGTTATCACCCCCGACGATTACTTCGGCGATATTATGGGTAACGTAACCTCTCGCCGTGGTACGATTATCTCTACCGACGATAGGGCAGGCGCAAAGGTCGTTGACGCCGAAGTTCCCCTTTCGGAAATGTTCGGTTATGCAACCGACCTCCGTTCCCGTACTCAGGGTCGTGGTCAGTTCACCATGCAGTTCGACCACTATTCCGAAGTGCCTAAGTCGGTAGCAGAAAAGGTTATAGGCGAAAGAGCAAAAAAGAACGCATAAGCTTTTCGCTTTGTAAATATGCGTCGCATTTCGGCGTTGCAGTCTGCGCCGCCTTGGTCACTTACTTCTATGTAAGCTCCCTGCGGTCGGTGCTCCTGCGCCTTGAACTGCTCGCATCTTTCCAAAGCCACATACCCTAAATAAGGAATAAGATACTCATGCGGCGTTTTATGCGATTTGTCGTAAAATGCCGTATGGTGTCAATCAAAATTTTTAAAAACATCGTCAAAATAATTGTGTTTTTAAAAGTTTTAATATATAATAAAAATAACGCACAAGGCGCTATTATAATTGCAGCCCCAAAAAGACGTAATATGGATAGCTGCGACGCCTCAGCAGGCGTAAGTTATCATTAAATAAAAAAATAACAGGAGAAACTAAAATGGCAAAAGCTAAGTATGACAACAGCAAGCCCCACGTTAACATTGGTACTATCGGCCACGTTGACCACGGCAAGACCACTCTGACCGCAGCTATCACTATGGTTATGGCATGCAAGGGTCAGGCACAGAAGATGAGATACGACGAGAT
>JBJFAF010000135.1:0-10655 GCA_051887755.1 Candidatus Coproplasma sp. | reverse complement strand
GGCTCCGCAGGTTTTTCCTCTTCACGCTTGGCTTCAACAGGCTTAGGCACAGGGGCAGACGTGCGCTCAAAATTGCTTTTACCGTTATCGCCAAACTCAACCGTGCGCACCCTATCGCCGCCTACGGGCATATCGTCTTCACTTCCTCTGTTGGATAAAGGCGTTTCTTCGCCGAAGAAAGTCCCCTCCTCCCCCTCTGTATCGTCAAAGAGCTGTTCTCTGCTCCTATTTCGAGAAGGGTCAGAAAGTACCGAAACGTCAGGCTCTATAGTACCGCTGTTATTACTTAAGTTTGTATTAGAGGAATTGAAAATATCGAATAAATTTATGCTCCTTCCACGCTCAGACGCCTGTTCTTCAGGCTTATCGTCCGCAGAATCATACTTATTTGAAACGTCCTGACGGGAAGATTGAACGGATTGACGGGGTTGCTGTGCAATGGGCTGTTCATTTTGTACGTCCGTATAATCGTTACCCCTCGAAGACTGAACGTAGGGCTCTTCGCCAGTATAAGAATTATCGTTGTTATCGGGCAAATCGTCGTTAGAAAGACGCTCGTTTTCAACGGTAATGTCGTCGGACTGCTCGTCAACGAGTTCGCTATCGTAATTCAACGGCTCTGCCGTGCGGTCAACCGTATAGGAATTATAAGTAGTTTCCCCATTATTTACGTTAGCGTTCCCCAAATCACTGACGGGCGTATCGCCGTAAACGTAGGAAGGCGCACCGCCGTTTAAATTGCTCTTTTCAACATCGTTAGAATAACCTTCGGTATACGAGGACTGCTGTGTCTGCGTCTGCGACGACGAATTATTTTTACCGTTAGAAAAGCTCTGTAAATAGTCGCTGTCGTTGTGTACGGGGTGATTGAAGTAAGAGCTCTCGTTATATATCATATTACGGCGGTAACTCTCTGCCGCAAATTCACCGTTCTCGAAGAGAATTTGTCTGCCCAAATTCTTACGGGAATATTTATCGTCGTCCTCGGACTGACCTGCCTGTTCGGTCGCCGACTGGGTCTGAACGCCGACGTTGCTTACGATTTCGTGATTTTCGTTTACCGAATACAGCTTATCGTCGGTAACAACACGTTCCTGCTGTTGCGCCTGAGGTTGCCTTTCCGCCTGTTGCTTTTCAACCTTGTGGTTTTGCTTACCTACGTTTTCGATAATATTCGTCAAGTAAGCGTTTCTTATGACTATAAAACTCATTACGGCAAAAAGCACCGTAAGTAAAGAGAAGATAACGTATGCGCCGACGAATGTCATAATTTTAGCGACGGGATAGACGATTAAACCGCTTATTACGCCGCCGAAACAGTAGCCCGAATAACCGTTTGCCGCATTCAAATAGCACTGCGACAAATAATTACCGTAATTCTCCATAGCAAAATTACGGGTAGTCACCGCCTGAAATAGAAGAAATACGCAAAAAACAGTAACTGCGAGACAAATTGCAACTCTGGGTCTGACTTTAATACTCTTCCCGAACGCAAGCCACTCGCCTAAGTACGCCAAAGCGGCGATTACCAAATAGCAACCGTAACCGAACGTGCCGTACATAAAGGTACATATAGCTTTACCAAACCCCATAAAAATGACGTCGTAGGAAAGAAGTATAACGAAAACCAAGGCGCAAAACATCATTATTGTCACGCCTAAGGTTTCCTTAGTGAGGATATATGAACGCTTGTCGTTGTCGTGTTTGTTTTTCAAGGCTAAACTCCAATATGATTTATCCTATCCGTTATTGTATCATAATTATTATAAAAAGACAACAAAATGCAGGCAAATAAATAGAAAAACGCACCTGCAATTAACAGGTGCGTTATGCAAAAAGCTATATTTCGATTAAATCTTGGTCTTACCCTCTTCAGCCTCGAGAACGTTGTCGTTGTTCCAAGAATAAAGACTGCGGATTTCCTTGCCAACCTCCTCTAACTGATGGGAAGCCTCAAGCTCACGGGTAGCGTTAAAGTGCGCCCTGCCGTTGTTGTTCTCCGCAATCCATTTAGACGCAAACGTACCGTCCTGAATTTCGGTGAGAATTTTCTTCATTTCCTTTTTCGTTTCGTCGGTTATAAGGCGTTTGCCCGTTTCGTAATCGCCGAATTCAGCCGTATCGGATACGGAATATCTCATTAAAGAGAAACCGCCCTTATAGATAAGGTCAACGATAAGTTTCATCTCGTGTATACACTCGAAGTATGCGTTTCTAGGGTCGTAACCAGCCTCGACAAGCGTTTCAAAGCCCGCTTTCATAAGCGCAGTTACGCCGCCGCAAAGAACAGCCTGCTCGCCGAAGAGGTCGGTTTCAGTTTCGCACTTAAAGGTCGTTTCCAAAACGCCCGCCCTTGCGCCGCCGATACCTGCCGCATATGCGAGAGCAACGTCCATAGCCTTACCCGTATAGTCCTGATGAATAGCAACGAGGTCGGGAACACCCTTGCCCTCCTGATATTCCGAACGAACGGTGTGACCGGGACCTTTGGGTGCAATCATAAATACATCTACGTTCTTAGGAGGTACGATTTGCTTGAAATGGATATTAAAGCCGTGTGCAAACGCAAGCGCCGCACCTTCCTTAAGGTTCTTTTCAATGCTCTCTTTATAAACCTTTGCCTGTCTTTCGTCGTTGATTAAAATCATTACGACGTCTGCTCTCTTCGTAGCTTCTGCAACGGTGTAAACTTCAAAGCCTGCGGCAACCGCCTTAGGCCAGCTCTTTCCGCCTTCGTGCAAACCAATAATGACCTTTACGCCGCTATCCCTCAAGTTCAACGCATGAGCGTGCCCCTGACTGCCGTAGCCGACGATTGCAACGGTTTTACCCTTTAAAACGTTAATATCGCAATCACTTTCATGATATAACTTAACCATAAACCCTGTTTATTCCTCCAAAATTAAATTAGATTTATTATATTACCATTAATTTTATAAGTCAAGCATAATAAGAAATTATTAAAAAAATGCCTAATAAAAATTGCATATCGTAAGTAAATAGAGTATAATTAATAAAAATTTATAAATATAAGTGAATAATTATGAATAAATTTATCAATTCGTTAAAAATTTTAAGGGGTCTTGAAAAGGATGCACTATTCCTCTCTGCGGCGACTTTGCAAGAGGATAATTCCATAGAAAAACAAAACGATTTTATTAGCGCAGTTTACGCATCGAATGCGGAAAACGGGCTTTTCCCTTACGTCGAAAATTTAATTTTATACGACGAAAACCCCTTTTCTATTGCTTGCGCTACCAAGGTCTCACCATCGCTAAGGTTGGCTAAGGCGTTTGAAAATGACCTCGAGGCAATTTTTAAAATGCTCGCAAATATTAAATATATTGAAGATTTTTCTTACGGCGAAAACCTTCCTCTTTTCGATAGCAAATCGGCAGAACAAACTACGAAACTTCTAATGAATTTCTATAGGAAGAACGGCTACGGAAAATTTGCAAAATACAAGGCTTTTGTATACACTAACGGCGCAATCGAACCCGTTAAACATACGACTAACGTAATGCTTGAAAATTTAAAAGACTACGTCGAGGAAAAGCGTATAATCGTCAATAACGTAAGCGATTTTTTAAACGGCTTGCCCTACTCCCATACCCTTTTATACGGCGACAGGGGCACAGGTAAATCGTCGACCGTTCACGCAGTTTTAAACGAGTTTTGCGAAAAAGGTCTTCGCCTTATCGAGGTAAGCAAGGAGAACCTCGGCTCAATTAAAGAAATTAGGGAAATCGTATCCGACTTCCCCTTAAAATTTCTAATATTTACAGACGATTTAACCTTTAGCGAAAACGACCCTGGCGTATCCTCCTTAAAAGCCGCCGTTGAAGGCTCGGTCGTTGGCGGCAGTAATTCAATGATAATCGCCACCTCTAACAGGCGACACATAGTATCCGAGAGCTTTAGCGCAAGGGAGAATTCCCTGCACCCTACCGATTTAAAGGAGGAACAGCTCTCTCTGTCCGACAGGTTCGGTCTGACCGTTATCTTTGCAACCACGGATAAACCCGCCTATCTTTCTATCGTTAACCAACTCGCACAAGAGTTTAACATTAAACTTTCGCAGGATAAACTTGAGGCTCTTGCAGAGCGTTGGGCGATTGTCAAGGGCGGTAGGTCGCCTCGCCGTGCCGAGCAGTTTGTCAACCTCGCCTACGCCTGTCAGGTAAGCGGAAGAGAAATAGAGTTTTAACTCTCCGCCACTTCTTTGGCAATATCATAGATATCCCCTGCTCCGAGAAATAAAACTACGTCGTCGCCTTTGCAATTAGCAGTAAACTCGCCTATATCGGCAGGACAATCGCCGTATTTAGAGCGTTTAAGAGCTTTGGATAGCGTCAGTGCACTCCCTGCGTCGTCGTAATACTCCCTCGCCGCATAAGTCTTATAGACCATAAGTCTTTTAACCGACGATAGCACACCGACAAATTGCTTGAAGAGCGTCTTCGTCCTGCTATAAGTGTGCGGTTGAAATACAACGTATAAATTCCCCTGAGTAATGAGCCGTGCCGTTTTGAGTGCGGCTTTAATTTCGTTAGGGTGATGTGCATAATCGGCGATACAGCTTGCGCCGTTAATTTTTCCTATACGTTCAAATCTGCGCTCAACGCCTTTAAAGTCGGCTATTCCCTCCGCAATAGAATTAAATTCCAACCCAAGCGTCCTTGCTACAGCAATAACGGCAAGTGCGTTTAAAACGTTGTGTTTACCTGCTACGTTAAGCGATACCTTGCCGAGTTCGCACCCCTTTTCGTAGGCTATAAAATTGAAATTACCCATTTCGTTACGGAGTTTTTTTGCGTAATAGGTCGCCCTGTCGTCAAGCCCGAAGGTTATTTCACCGCCCGACCCGTCACCGAATAACCTTATTGCCGTCTTACTTTGTTTTGCAAATTCTTCGTAGGCGTTTTTCAAGTTTTCAGCCGAGCCGTAACAGTCGAGATGGTCGGCGTCGCTATTTAAAATTACGGCAACGTCGGGGTTAAGCAATAGGAAATTGCGTTTAAATTCGCACGCCTCAGTCACGAAATAATCAGTGCCGCCAAGGTATGCGTTTTTAAACGACAAATCGTCGCCGCCAATATGAGCGGAAAAGTTTAAATTTGCCGCCTTGAACACATGCGCAATCATTGCAGTACAGGTAGTCTTACCGTGACAGCCCGCAACGGCAGTTACGCTTGAAAACCTACTACAGATTTCGGCAAGCAGTCTGCCCCTTGACCTGACGAGCTTGTTCAACCTCCTTGCGTTAAGCAAAATTTTATTATTGCTTGCGATTGCGTCGGTGTACACTATACAATCGTACTCGCTTATATCGGCATTTAAATCGTTACTAACGCTTATGCCTGACGCAATTAACGATTGAATGCTCTGACCCTCCGCTCTATCGTAACCTGCAACGGTTTTACCGCTTTTTAAGAGAATTTTTGCAAGAGCGCTCATACTGACGCCGCCGATACCTACGAAATAAAAACTGTTACACTCGCACGTTTCGCTTTTTACCATATTAAATTTTATTAATTAAAAGTCGATAATATCACGAAAAACCAAAACTTTTTGGCGCAAAAACGCAAAATAAGGCGACCTAAATAAGGTCGCCTTGAATTTTTTTAGTTTAATCAAATTTCTATGACTTATTCGTCGTTATTCTTCCTGCCGAGCTTGTGTAAAAGCCTTGCGAATTTAGGCACGGACTTATCTGCAGGACGCTCAATCGTATCGTCGTCGAAACCGTCGTCGTCAGAAACTGCCGTTGCCCTGTTTACAGGTTGAGGAGGTTGCTGAGTATACTGCGAAGACTGATTATATTGAGGTTGACCGTACTGCTGTGTAGGTTGCTGAGTATACTGAGGCTGAACGGGCTGCTGAGGATAGGAAGGTCTTTGCTGATAGTAAGGCTCGTTAACCGACATTCTCTGCTGACCGCCCTGCGAAGGATAAATCGACTGTCCGCTTGCCGAACGGTTCTGTTCCTCGGGCTTGGTATTTGCATAACCGGGGAAACCCGTTGCAATGACGGTAATTTCCACCTCGTCCTTTACGTTGGGGTCTATCCTTGCGCCGAATATGATGTTTGCGGATGCGTCCACGACGCTCTTTACGAGCTCTGCCGCATCGGAAACCTCTGCAAAGGTCAAGTCGTCGCCGCCGACGACGTTTAATATTACGCCCTTTGAGCCTTCGATAGTCGTATCGAGAAGGGGTGAATTAACGGCAAGGCGAACTGCCTCTATAATTCTGTTGTCGCCCTTTGCAACGCCTATGCCGAGATGAGCAATGCCCTTGTCCTTCAAAATGGTTTTAACGTCTGCAAAGTCAAGATTGATAAGCGCAGGGTTTACGATGAGCTCTGCAAGCCCTTTTATGCCCTGCTTTAAAATTTCGTCAGCAACCCTTAACGCTTCTTTCATAGGCGTATTCTTGTCGACGACCGTCCTAATTTTATCGTTGGGAATAACGATTAAGGTATCAACATATTTTTTAAGGCTGTCCAACCCCTTTACGGTGTTTTCCATCCTCTTTTTTCCTTCGAACGCAAAGGGCTCGGTAACGACGGCTACCGTTAAAATCTTCATATCCCTTGCAATCTTAGCAATTACGGGCGCCGCACCCGTACCGGTACCGCCGCCCATACCTGCGGTTATGAACAATAAGTCCGTACCTTTGATTACGTCGTTTAATAAGTCCTTGCTCTCTTCAGCCGCCTGTCTACCTATTTCGGGGTCTGCGCCCGCACCGAGACCTTTGGTGAGCTGTCTTCCTATTTGAATTCTATTCTCACATTTGGAAAGAGCGAGAATTTGAGAATCGGTATTGACTACGACGTATTCTGCGCAGTTGATGCCCGCCTCAATCATACGGTTTACGGCGTTGTTTCCCGCACCGCCGACGCCGATTACCTTAATACGAGCTTTGCCGGAAATATCCGTGCTGATTACCTGGTCGTTAAACATTTAATATTCCTCCGAAAAGTATAAAGAATTTGCCGCTCAATCCAATGCGGCTGACAAAAGAGAGAAAAGCGACGAATAAACGGGCTTATCATAGTAGGGTAATGAGGGCGATAAAACTTCTACGGTAGTATCTAAACGAGAAGAAATATGCTCCGTCATACCCCTTATAACTCCTATCCCCTCGCCCGTTATCATTATAGGCACGCCGCTTAAATCCTTGCCCATAAACGATTGCTTGCAAGTTTCTATAGTTTCGCAAACCGCATCTAACCCTTCCGAAATAATCGACTTGAGCTGAGTAGACGGATATGCGTATCGCACCCCCTCGAAGATGACCTCCTCGACGGTTGAACGCCTCCCTTTTGAATTTAAGTTGACCTTTTTAAGAAGTTCTGCGGCGACGTCATAGGGGATGTCTAAAGCCTCCATAACAAGCGCCGCCATATGACCTACGCCTATCGAAAAGGATTCCGAAAAAGCTATGCCGTTGCCGTATATAACGTTGAACGAAGACGAGATATAGCCGAAATCTAAAAGCACCGAATAGCCGCCCCTCTTTTCCTCGGGAACGAGGTAAAAAGCCTCCGCCCTGTTCTGCGGAATCCAGTGAAATTCATTTATAGTTTCGAGGGATTTCAACGCCCTTTTAACTGCTTTGATAAAGTAAGTCTTACAGGCGTAAAAACAACACCTCGAACGCAGGCTATCGCTTATTGCGCCGATGGGATTTAAAACCTTGCGTTTATCCGAAAGGTAATAAAACAACGGGTCGCAGGCGCATAGAGTATACCCCTTTTCAGGTTGCGGCGAAGAGAATTTTTTAATCTCCGCCAAGTGCCTTGCGTTTATCCTCTGCGACGTGCGGTAGGTTATAACCTTGTCCGTTTGAATAAGATTTACAAACTCTGCAGGAACGCCGACGTACACGCACTTGATTTTGCCGCCTGCCGAAAGATATAAATTTTCTGCCGCAGACTTTAAAGCCGAAACGAAATCCTCTAAATCGAGCATCTCACCCTCGGCATACCCCTCGTAACTTCGGGAATATTTATTTTTGATAATGAAGGTATTGTTTACGCCTTTTTCCGCTATTACTGCGCAAATTTCATCCGAACGTATATCCAACACCGCTACGCTTGCGTTTCTCACTGAGTACCCCGCATACCGCCGTAATTTATCGGCGTTATACCTTTTTAAATTATATAATAGTGTAATGATATTTGTCAACCTTATGACGTAAAAAAATGCCGTCCCCATAAAATAAGGGCGGCATATATGTCTTATTTAAGCTTAAAACCCAACGTATCCGGGGTATACAACCAAAGGCTCGCCGCCGTCTTTGGCGACTATAACGTCTATTACGCCGTCGAGCTTTTGCAAATCTGTAAGCGTAGAATATTTTTCAAACGCTTTTTCAAGCTTTAATTTATTGTCCTGCGCCCCCTTATAGCCGTGTACTCTTATAACGAACCCCGAGCGCAACACGAATTCAAACGCCTGATTATCAGAAACGTTTACCGTACTCACTTTTTCTACCAACCTGCGGAAGGAAGAGAAAGTTTCTCTGAAATATCCGCACACTTGCGCAACTTCGCACATATCGTCTGCGCCAAAACCGCTGACTAATACGTTGGGACAACCGTCCGACCCGTTAATAGTCGAGACGTTGGACTTCATAAGCACGCCGCACTCGTCATAGACGTTATAGGAAAGCCCGTTTTCATTCTTTACGGCAAACGTCTCCGCCCTCTCCCTTATAACGACGTCAATCGAACAAGGGAATACCTTTTTATAGCTTTTTACGGCTAAGACGTCGCTATTTTCGACCTTGCTTTGAATATCTTCGTCGGTGATAAACAGCAACCCCGACCCTTTAAGCTTATCGAGATTCGAACGGGTTTGGGCATAGTCAGCCGCATGTACATTCTCTCCGTAATAGACGAAACGGACGTTGACGTTCTGTACGGACAAAATAATGCCTGCACCGATAATCAACGCTATTAAGAACACCATGGCAAGACATAACGCCAAAACTTTTCTTAAGAATTTCATTTACCTTTAAACGGCAATACGGACGATATCGCCCCCTATTGCCCTGAGTTTATATTCAAAATCGGAATATCCCCTATCAATATAGGAAATATCTAGCACCTCGCTCTTGCCTTCTGCGGCAAGTGATGCAAGCACAAGCGCCGCACCGCCACGCAAATCGTGAGCAACGAGTTCCGCCCCCTTTAAGATTTCTACGCCCCTCACGAACGCATTGCGCCCGATAACGGTAATATCCGCCCCCATCTTCTTTAGCTCGGGCACATATTTAAACCGAGTTTCAAAAAGATTTTCGGTTATTATAGTATGCCCCTTACAAATACTGCACAGCGCTGTCATCTGCGCCTGTAAATCGGTGGGAAAACCGGGATAAGGTTGAGTTTCTATATTCTTTACCGAATATAGCCGCTTCTCGCTCTTTAAATATATTTTATCATCTTTAACCCTTATTTTGCAACCGTTTTCACGAAGTTTATGTAAAAGCGAGCTCAACAATTCTGCGTTTACTCCGTCGAGCTCGATTTCACCTCCGCACATAGCGGCGGCAATGAGATAAGTTCCCGCCTCAATCCTGTCGCAAACGGGGCGAAAACTCCCGCCCTTAAGCTCCTTAACGCCGCATATTACGACCGTTCCGCTACCCGCCCCCGTAACGTTTGCGCCTATTGAGTTTAAAAATTTCTGCAAGTCCTCTATTTCGGGTTCACGGGCGGCGTTTTTTATAACCGTTACGCCCTCCGCCCTGACTGCGGCAAGCATAATGTTTTCCGTCGCACCCACACTCGGACAGTCGAGCATTATCTCGTTGCCGACGAGCTTGTCGCACTCGCAGGAAATATAGCCGTTGGATTCGGTTATCCTTACCCCCAACCGCTTTAAACCTGCGAGGTGGATATCGATAGGGCGAAGACCTATATCGCACCCTCCGGGATAGGCGATTTTCGCCTTATGAAACCTCGATACGACCGAACCGAGCAGGAATACCGAAGAGCGCAGTTCCCTTGCCAGAACGCTCGGAATTTCACAGCAATCGGCTTGAGACGCATCTATTATCAAGTCGTCATTGTCGTATACGGCTCGACAGCCCAAGCACCCCAGAATTTTTACCATATTTCGAACGTCAGTTATAGCGGGCACGTCTCGAATGGTTATCCTTCCGTCCGTTAAAACGGTTGCCGCCAATATGGGAAGTACTGAATTTTTAGCCGTTTGAATTTTAATACAGCCGTTTAAATGTGAGCCTCCGTTTATAACGTACTTTTCCATAATAACTCCTATATGTAAAAATAAATCAGGCAACCGCATTTTCGGGCTGAAATATTGCCCGATTCTGCGATTGCCCTAATTCATAATATGTATTTTTTTTACACCGTGTTAATTTGAGCGTGACACCGAATACAATACCCCCATTGACGCCATCGTAATTATTAGCGATGTGTTTCCGCTGCTTATCAGCGGCAACGGAAGTCCCGTCGGCGGAATAACTCCGCTTACAACTAAAGCGTTGATAACCACCTGTATGCCGTACACGAGCGTTATTCCTACGGAGAGAAGATAGCCGAACCTATCTTTACAGCGTGAGGCAATCCTAATACCCCTATAAATGATAAACCCGCACGCCAAAAAAAATACCGTCAC
>JBJFAF010000134.1:0-2546 GCA_051887755.1 Candidatus Coproplasma sp. | reverse complement strand
AAATTATTTCTTGCTTTTTTGGGTTAGACTTTCTTGGGTGGAAGTTCACCAAAAAGACAGCACGAATAGGTGCTGTTTTTTTATTCTTTTACCTATTTCAACAATTGAGCGTGGTGGAATATTCAGCTAATCGACATATAGATATCATAATTTTGCGCTCAATTTTCGTTTTTATAGAGTATAATTTATACTACATTGACTAAAATGTTTTAAACTATGCCATAAATGGTTAAAAATATAATATATAATAAGCTTAACGGAAAGGTTAATTATGTATCTACTTGATTACATTTGGTTTGCGTGCGCATTGCTCGTGTGCGCAATTTTCGCAGGATATGCAAGCAGCAAGGTTCATTCTACATTTGCAAAATACGACAGAGTTCCCAACAGGAGCGGTATGACGGGCTATGACACGGCTGTGCGCCTTATGCGCACAAACGACATGCAGGGAATTCAAATAGGGCGCATAAGCGGAAAGCTTTCCGACCACTACGACCCTAAAAAGGGCGTGGTCAACCTTTCGGAAACGACCTACGGAAACGCCTCGGTTGCGTCGGTTGCAGTCGCCGCACACGAAATGGGACACGTTATGCAAAAACAGCGGGGGTACGTCTTTTTCAATATCCGCACGGCTTTAGTGCCCGTCGTCAACTTCGGTGCAAGGCTTGCCCTCCCCCTCGTACTTATCGGGCTCTTGATTGATATTTTCGCCTCTACGGCGAACGCTAACGTGGGCTTTTATATTGCGCTCGTCGGCGTAATTTTGTACGGCGGTTCGTTTTTGTTTACCCTTATCACCCTCCCCGTCGAGCTGAACGCAAGCAAGCGGGCTAAAAAAATGCTTGTCGCCGAGGGAATACTCGGGCAGGACGAATTGCAGGGCGCAAGCAAGGTGCTTAATGCGGCAGCAATGACCTACGTTGCGTCTATGCTGACTTCGCTTATCTACTTCTTGAGATTCTTCGTGTACGTTCTCACAATGTTCGGCAGACGAAACCGAAAATAAATTTAGACAGAAAAGTTTTATATTTATTCTTAAACGGGTTTTTACAACCCGTTTGTTTTTTATTTAAAAGAAATATAGTTAATTAATATAGCATAAAGTATTGTGTTTACGGCTTAGGCGTGATATAATGGTGCGAAATCGGTTGAGGCGATATTTTTACCCTCGACGCATAAGGGGAATATATGAAAGTTACGAGGGAACGGGCAGGCATTTTAAGCGGTATTTGCGGTATCGTTTTAAACGTGGTGCTGTGCTCGTTAAAATTTTTGGTCGGCGTGCTGACGGCGTCTATATCAATTATTGCCGACGCATTTAACAACTTATCCGATGCGGTGTCCAACGTGGTGACCATTATAGGCAGTGCCGTTTCGGGCAAGCCCGTGGACAGGGAACACCCCTTCGGGCACGGCAGAATGGAATACGTCTCCGCATTAATCGTCGCTTTCTTAATTTTAATGATGGGGTTTGAGTTGGGAAAGAGCTCGATTGAGAGAATTATCACCCCCTCTGAAATCAACTATCAGCTTATTTATATTTTCGTACCCGTCGGCTCGATAATTTTTAAGGCAGGCTTTGCGATATTTAACCACGTTCTCTATAAAAAGACGGGCAACCTCAACCTAAAAGCCGTGCGGCAGGACAGCATAAACGACTGCATTGCGACGGCGGGCACGATAGTCGCCCTGCTCGTTTCGAGTATGACGAGCCTCGTATGGATAGACGGTGCGATAGGTCTTTGCGTTTCGGTCTTCGTCCTCTTCTCGGGCATAGGCATTTTAAAGGACGTGCTTGGTCCGATTATCGGTCAGGCACCCCCGAAGGAGCTTGTGGAAGATATTAAGCGCATAATGCTTGAAGAGGAATACATAGTAGGTGTGCACGACGTAATAGTACACGAGTACGGAGCGTCGCATAAAATCGCCTCCGCACACGCTGAAATGCCTGCGGACGTAGACGTGATTAAACTGCACTCGGCAATCGATAGGGCTGAAAAGATAATTGAGAGCGAGCTTAACGTCGTTATGTGCATACATATCGACCCCGTGCTTTTAAACGACGCAGACACCGAAAAGTACAAGGCGTTGACCGAAAAAATTGTAACGGATTACTGCGCCGAATACACCTTCCACGATTTCCGCATAATTAAAAAAGACGCAGGCGTAACGCTTATATTCGAACTTGTTATACCCTTTGACGAAAAGCGTTCACCGCAGGAAATAACGGACGAACTCTTGGCAAAATTTGCCGCCGAGGACGAAACGTTAAACGCCATAATCAAGGTTGAACACGCTTTTGCGTAAGATAAAGCCGTACGGTTAGCAATAAGCCGTACGGCTTTCTTTTTAACCATAAGTAAAACTAATAATAAGCATAAAATATCGTTCTTGACGCTTGACGTATTTTTTTGCCTATTTACTTTATTTTTTCTTAAAAAAATATAAAATATATAGTATGGATAAGGAAATTAATAGATACGATTTGTCCTTACAATTATTATTCATAAGTATGTTTACGGGGCTGTTCTGCGGGGTTACCGTAA